>CAYUVM010000017.1:0-20538 GCA_964447935.1 uncultured Cytophagia bacterium
GCGCCGCGTGTCGATGGGACTCGCGCGGGTTGGCAGCGTCGCCGGCAATGGCTCGGGGGATATTTTCATTTCGTTCTCCACGGCTAATCCGGAAGCGGCAAAAACATCCGGGGTGGCGAGATTGGAGATGCTGGCGAACGAGTCGATGAATGCGCTGTTTAGCGCGACGGTGCAAGCGGTCGAAGAAACCATCGTGAATGCAATGATTGCCGCGGAAACGATGACGGGAATCGACGGCCATAAAGTTATCGCGATTCCGCACCAGCCGCTGCAACAAATTTTAAAAAAATATAACCGTTTGCTTGAAACAAGGAAATAAATTTTATAACCTGCAACGAAAAGAGCACGGTACCGAAAGCAAATGCAAAAACGGGTTTTAAAAATTTTATTGCTTCTATTATTGCCGATTTGGAGTTGTACGGAAGAGTTGAATTATCCGGAGCAGGCCAGAAAATTTTATGCGCAACACGCGCAGAGTCCTGAAATGGCCCGGTTATTACGCTACGCGATAAAACTGCGCCACCGGACGCTTTATTTGCAGACATGCGAAGCGACGCCAAATGATTCGATCAAAACTTGGGCGAGATACGAAAATTATCCGTTGGATGAGGCACACGCCGAGATCGAACTGGCCAACTTGAGCATTGCCTGGACGCCTTTTGATGATCCGGCTGGCGGCAGAATTATGCCGGAGTACGAAACGATGGCTTTCGCCGATACCACCGGCGGCAGTGGACAGGCGGCGTTGCGGGTTCGCGAAACGATTCGGGCTTTTCACCGGCTTGGCATGCGCGAAGTGATTTGCGGCGGACAGGGCGTGGTTTATCTCGTGCAGCCGGCGTTCATGCTGATTCACGTTGCCGATACGGCGAAAGTGCCCGAGGGCATCAAGAATGTTGCGGCGAAATTGGATGAGAACTGGTATTTTGAAATTTCATTTGAGTTGCAAGATGCCGAGCGCCGCAAGTTGCGCACGGTATTGCGCGAGTTCTGGGAGTCGGTGGAAAAGCAGAAGGCGCAACAGCAGATGCCTGAAACGAATAAATAAGGAATCCCGCGATGAAAAGAGTATTCTTTTTGCTCCTCATCTTTTTATCTTTTTTCGCTTCGCCGTGCTGGCCGCAGGCGGCGCTGGTTTTTCAAACCGATTTCGGTTTGAAAGACGGCGCAGTGGCCGCGATGAAGGGCGTGGCGTTCGGCGTCGATCCGAATCTCAAAATGTTTGACGTGACGCACGAGGTTCCCAGTTACAATATTTGGGAGGCGGCATATCAATTAAAACAAACGGTGCCGTACTGGCCGCCGGGGACGGTTTTCGTTTCGGTGGTCGATCCCGGTGTTGGCACCGAGCGTCAATCCATTGTGGCGAAAACCCAAACCGGGCATTATTTTGTCACGCCGGACAACGGCACCTTGACTTTCGTCGCGGAGGATTTTGGTATCGCTGAAGTGCGGCAAATCGACGAAAAGGTAAATCGTCTTACAGGCTCTGGAAAGTCCTATACGTTCCACGGACGCGATGTTTATGCATATACCGGCGCGCGTCTCGCGGCCGGCGTGATTAGGTTTGAGCAAGCCGGCCCACGGTTGGAGCCGCAAGTGGTGATGATTCCATACGAGAAGGCGCGTTTTGAAAATGGCGTCGTGCATGGAAATATACCGATACTCGACGTGCAATACGGCAATATCTGGACGAATATCGACGAAGCGACTTTTCAGAAGCTCGGCATTGAATATGGCGCAATGGCGTCGGTGCAAATAAAAAATAAAAGCCGCCTCATGTACGCCGGGCGCATGCCGTTTGCCCGCACGTTTGGCGAGGTCGCGGTCGGCAAGCCGTTGCTTTACAGCAACAGCCTGCTCAATGTGGCATTCGCGGTCAATCAAAATAGTTTTGCAAAACTTTATAAAATCGGCTCCGGGCCGGATTGGCAGGTTAGCATTAAAAAGGCGGAATGATGATTATTAATACGAAAATTTTGGGATGTGCAGCGCTCGTTTTGGCCTGTGGATTTAATTTGAGTGTTGATAAAACCGCAGCAATCGATCAACTCTGCACGGCCTACGCCGGGAAAAATACGCCCGGCGCAGCGGTGATGATTATTGAAAACGGCAAAGCGGTTTTTAAGAAAGCGTACGGCCTGGCTGACCTTGAAGAAAAAACGCGCATCACCACCAAGACGAATTTTCGCCTCGCATCCGTGACGAAGCAATTCACGGCGATGTGCATCATGCAACTCGCCCAGTCGGGCCGGCTGGGTTACGAGGATAATTTGCAACAAATTTTTCCGGAGTTTCCGGCGTATGGCCGCAACGTGAAGATCCGGCATTTGTTGCAGCACACGTCTGGATTGGTCGCGTATGAAGATTTGATTCCCGATACGGCAACCGTGCAAGTGCTCGACCAGGACGTACTGAAGATGATGATGACGCAAGATTCAACTTATTTTCCGCCCGGTTCGCAATACCGTTACAGCAATTCGGGCTATGCCGTGCTCGCCATGGTTATCGAAAAATTTTCGGGGCAAGCGTTTGCGCAATTTTTGCAGGAGAATATTTTTAAACCGCTGGGAATGAAAAATACGGTCGCGTATGAAAAAAGTATTTCAACCGTCAAGAATCGCGCGCTGGGGTATCGGCAGGAGGGAGGCCAATTTGTTTTTTCCGATCAGAGCGTGACGAGCGCCGTGCTCGGCGACGGCGGCATCTATTCTTCCCTCGAAGATTTGTTCAAATGGGATCAGGCGTTGTATACAGAGAAACTTGTAAAGAACGAATTTCTCGCCACGGCTTTTGCACCCGGGATTCTACGCAACGGCAAAGCATTGGATTATGGATTCGGTTGGCGGCTCGATCAGTTGGGCGGGCATCGCCGCGTCTCGCACACCGGCAGCACCAGCGGTTTTCGCAATGTGATTCAGCGCTATCCGGACGACAACTTCACAATTATTATTCTCACCAATCGCGCCGAGCCGGAAGTGGCGCCGCTGGCAGATAAATTGGCCGAGATGTTTTTGGGTAAATCGTAGCGCCGCATTCACCCGGAAATAAACAAATTCAAAACTGTCACTTTTTTTGATGCGTCGTACAGCGGTAGAATGATTCCGCAGCCGGAACTAATAACATAACTGCGAAACCGCCAGCCAGACAACACACCGCGCCGCTGGCTGCCCGGCGCGGTGTTGGACAAAGCAAGTTTACGGCGTTTTACTGCCGGAAAAAGAAATACCGATCACATAATTGCGCGGCAAGCCGGGCTCGAGAAACACCGGCACACCGCCCACCACATCCGGATTGACGAACGCGGAGCCGGCGTATTTTTTGTCGCTTAAATTGTGGACCGCGAAGAAGGCGCGTAATCCCAACCCTGCGGTGAGCTGGACGGGATTGCGAAAGCCGGCGGTGAGATTCAACAGGTTGTACGACGGCACAGTGACGCGATTGGCATCATCAACAAAATATTCGCCGACGCCTTGCAGATTGATTTCGACATAAGCGCTGCGCAGTTTCGGCGGCTCGAGGCGCAGGGCGAAATTGTAAAAAACCTCCGGCATGCCAGCAACCTCATTGTCTTTGTAATCCGCGATGCGTCCCGCCCTGCCGTAATGCACGGAATCGACTTTATAATCGACATATTTGCTGCTGGCAAACGAAACCGCGGCTTGCAGCGCAACACCGTGGGCGAATTGGCCGTTGGCGCCGACTTCGAGGCCGTTGCGGCGCGTTTCACCGGCGGTAAAATAAAATCTTCCACCACGGTAGGGAATAATATCGTTCTCAATTTTGATGCGATACGCCGCCACCTCATACGAAAACGCGCGCAGCAATCCGGCGGCAGCGGGAACGATAATGTGCTTGGTGCCGACTTCAATCGTCGTCGATTGAATTGGATCCAGCAGCGGATTGATGGCAAACACCAAATCTTGCCCGAACGTCGAGACCGGATCGGTTTCATTTCCGGCCGGCACCTCGATGCCGCCGCCGAGGTTCGCATAAAAACTATGCGCCGGCGACAGACGATAGTTGAGGCCAAGCTTCGGCGTCCAGCGCGCAAACGATTTTTCGGAATTGAGCGCCTGGTTGATGAAATCCTGCGTGTGATATTTTACATCGCTATAGCGCGCGCCCAACACGACGCTCAGATTTTGGCCGAAGCTAAGCTCCTCTTGCGCAAAAGCGCCCAGCGTATTCGCCCCTTCGCGTTTATTTTGTTGCAGCGTCGAGCCGCGGCTGTTGGTGGAGGATAGGCTGTAAAACAAAATCGCACCGTCCTGATAGGCTTCGTCCACCCCAACTTGAAAGACGCTCTTCACCGAGGGTGACAGATCCTTGCGCAAACGATACGTCATACTGCCGCCAATATGATAGCGATTGAAATCGCGAAACGTGCCGCGTTCGGAGCGCTGCAAATATTTCGGCGCGACAAAAACCAGGCTGGAAAATCCGTGGGTGTCATTCAACTCGTGATCCAGCGTCGCCGAAATGCGCCCCAGGCGATTATAGCGGCGCTCATTGCGCTGCAAATAGGTTGGATTGGCCTGCTGCGGATCGGCGTCAAACTGCGCTTGCGACAGCGGGCCGGGAATGAAAAATTTATTTTTCGCGCCAACAAGATACACACCGTATTTCGTGCGTTCGGTCGGCGCCGACAACAAACTGATATTCACCAATGTGCGATCGCTGACGGAGTTTTTCCGCCAGCCGTCAAATGAGGTGTTGACCAATGCCAACGCCAGGCGCGCGTCGCCCAGCGTCGTGCCGGTTTGCAAGGTATATTTCTGCAAACCAAAACTGCCGTTTAACGCATGCGGTGAAATGAATGGCGCCTCGAACTCCGGCGCGGAGATAATATTGATCACGCCGCCCGAGGCATTGCCCCAGACCGCCGAGGCATTCGAGCGAATCACCTCGATGCGCTGCGCCAGGCTCAAATCGATAAAGTCAAACGCCGTTCTGCCGTCCGGTTCCGTCTCCGGCGCGCCGTCGAGCAAAATGCGAATGCCGCGCGAAGTGCCGGCATTGGAGCGATCACCGGCGCCGCGCGCGCCAAAACCGCGAATGGTGATGCGCAGATCCTGATTGCCGGCGCGTGATTGCGCCAGCACGCCGGGAACGAATTTCAGCGCCTCTTCCATCCCATACCCGCGCGTGTTTTGCAGCTTCTCCGGTCCGATCACGCTGATTGCCAGCGGCACCTTGACGATCTGTTCCGGATAGCGCAAGGCGGTAACCGTGACTTGCTGCAGCTCGTAGGCCGTGCTGTCGCTCTGAGGGCGAGAGCCGCTTTGCGCCAAACATATTGCCGCAGAGCCGCATAAAATTTTCAACATGAAATATTTCCAGCAGCGTTTTGCCATAGACATAGAAATTCCTCTTTTGCCTGAAGTTTAAATTTGCAAATGGAAACAGCACACCCGCGACCTCGCCGCAGGCATGCCGATTTGTGAAAAAAAAGTTATGTGAAAATTTAAACTTCGGGTGGAGGGGTCGGAGGGGAATCAATCCAGATTTTTAATCCAAAACTTGCGGTGACCAAATTAATTTCTTGCACCGATACGAGGAAAAGGAAGCCTTGTTGATGGCTACAATACAAAGGGCCAAACAGTTGCAACAATCGTTCGAATTTTTGTTGCCGTGCTGGACTTTGGTTCACGTCCCGTTTAACTGCTTCGTCGAGATGGGCAAAGAGTTGCGTCTCTTTTTCGTCAGAAAGGCAATAGTACCAAGTCGTATCGCCATGTGCCTCCTGCCGGACGACATCGTACATGACCCCGTTAGAGCGAAATTCTCGTTCGGGGATGCTCCAAAACGCGCGAGTTTGGCTTAATGCCTTGGGAATTTTAAACAAAACCAGCTCGTCTTCCGGCACTCCAGCTTTAATTTGCTGCTTGATTGCTTGCCGGATTTCCTGCTGTTGCAGTTTAAAGACAAAAAGGTAACCTGCCGTTTGCAACAGCATAAAAGAAAACGGAATTATGTATCTAACAAATACACCATAAAAAACGTTCATTATCGCACATTTTTTGTACGAAATGGTTCAGTCTATTTTTTGCGCCGTTTGGCCTTGCGCTGGTACGCCTTGCGCCCCGAGGTGATGCCTTCGCGCTCAAGCCGAGCATCGACTTTTTTCGGATCGACTTTCATAAACGCGGTTAGGGCTTCATCCATCGTCATGGGATAAAACGATAGGTTCTCGAGGCGCGGTCTTTTGGTTTTCATAAATTTGCCTTTTAAAAAAGATCGGATTGTTTGGACTTGGCTTTTGCCTTTACTTTTTCGGCTTGCTTGAAAGTGATCGTTGCCGGTGGTAATTTAACCTCGACGCCACTGAGTAAGTCGGCAATGGTCAAGATTTGCAATTTCGGGTAATCCTTATTCCATCCATCGGAATGGTAAAAGCCGGCGGCCACAGCTTCTTTTTGCATGTCGCGGCTTGGACTTTCGAGCGTAATGAAAATGCCGATTGCAGCATCTTCGCGCTGTATGGTTCCGTTCAAATCACGTATATCGCCACTTTTTACCTTGCCACTTTTGACTTGCACCAACGCGCGTTTCGGTTTACCGCTGGCATCGTCAATAAAAGTGATCACCCCGTCAATGCCTTTGTCGCTTCCTTTTTTGCCTTCCTTACTTCCTGAATCGCCGCCAAGTGGCCGCGCTTTGATAAGCGATAATGCCCACCACTGGAATTGATAGCGGCTGTCCTCGGCCAAGCGTTTTGCCGATTCTAAATCTTCGGGTTCGCCTTTTACTTCATAATCTTTTTTCTCAACCAAGCCAAACGAGTCTTTGAGACGGTATTTTTGCAAGGCAATGGCAAGGTGGGTAATATCAATGCCAATCCAATTGCGGCCAAGTTTCTGTGCAGCGGCAACAGCTGTTCCGCAGCCGCAGAAAGGGTCAAGCACAACGTCGTTTTCGTTGCTGCTGGCTTGGATGATTCTTTCAAGCAATTCTAATGGCTTTTGTGTCGGATAGCCGAGAGATTCTAATGATGATGATCCGATAACATCAATATCATCCCAAAAATCACTCAAAGGAACACCTGGGCTGTCTTCAATGTAATATTTTAGACGTGGCATCCCACCTTCTTTTTTAGGCCACAAAACAAGCATTTGTTTATCGTATTCTTCAAGTTTACTTGGAATTGTAACCCAGTGCATCCCCTCTTTACCGCGTGTGTTTGGGTCAATCCCACGCCATATTTTTCCGGTTTCTCCATTTCTTCGCCCACTTACTAATAACGGTACAGCCTGATATGTGCCGTGTTCATCTTGATTAGAATATAATTTTTTCGATGCTTCGGATAGTTCTTTATACTGAAGGTTGAAAATATATTCATTGGACTTTGTGTAAAACAATAGAATATCATGGGCACGTCTATAAATCTTTCCGATAGAAGATCGCGTTTGGCTCCGTCGCCATGAGATTTCATTGCAAAAACTTTCTTTTCCAAAAATAGCATCCAATACGATTTTCAAATAATGGCTCGCCGTCGGGTCACAATGCAAATATAAACTTCCAGTCGGCTTTAACACCCGATGCAATTCCACCAAACGCGCCGCCATCATAACCAAATAGGCCATCATTTGATTTGTGCCGATAGATTCGCGCATTGCGCCAATCATTTTTGAAATATTCGCGCTGCCTTGCGTAACAAGATCGCGGTAAGTTTCTTCGGCTGAGGCGTTCCAATGCCAAGTATCATCAAACGCGGTGATCTGTGCTTCCGATTCTTTGCCGCTTTCATCTTTGAAAAGCACGTTGTAATTGCGATTGGAATTGAACGGCGGGTCAAGGTAAACGAGATCGACGCTTGCACTGGCGATATAGTCGCGCAAGATCGAAAGATTGTCGCCGTAATAAAGTTTGTTCATGTGCTTTAACTCGCGCTGGTTTGTGGGTTTTCACTTTGCAAGTTATCGCCGTCTTATATAAAGATCAAGGGAAATCTTACGCCAGTTTGATTTTGTAAAGCAGTCGTTTGTCGCTGATGCCACGAATAGCATTTTCAGTTCTTTCGCCGTCGGTTACTTCGCGATTGTTCCAGCGAAACGAAAACTCATTGCAATAACGGTGCAAGTGTTCTTTACTCACATGGTGAAACGCGCCCATCACGCCACGTTTGAGTAACGAGAAATACGACTCCGCCGTATTCGTGTGCACATCGCCGCGCGCGTATTCTTTTGCCCCGTGGTTGACCGTTTCGTGTCCACCGGCAAACTCGTTACCGATGCCAGAATACGACGGCCATTCGTCGGTGATGATACGAGACTTTTCGTCAACCATTTCCCGAATCGCGCCTTTGAGTTCTTCGGCATTCACGCGCTGCACCGGCTTGCTGTATGCCTTGCCTTTGCGTGAAACTAACGCCAAGACTGGAACTTTCTTCGTGCCGCGTCCGCGTTTCACGTCGTTGTTGTTGCCAACGCGCGGCTTGCCGCCGACATAAGTTTCATCAACTTCCACCGTGCCGGAAATTTCGTCTTTAGATGGTATCTCTTGCATCGCGCAACGGATTCTATGCGCTTGAAACCAAGCGGATTTATATTGACCAATGCCAAGCTCGCGTTGCAACTGCAAAGCAGAGATACCCTTTTTGCTGGAACACATTTGATGAAACGCCAAAAGCCATTGCTTCATCGTTAAACGTGAGCGGTGCATCACCGTGCCCACAGTAACGGTAAACTGCTTGCGGCATTTTCCACAAGCGTAAAGTCCAACCCGCGCCGTCTTGCCGGTGATCTTGCTAATTCTTTCTGTGTTGCCACAGTGCGGGCATTCCGTGCCGTTCGGCCAGCGCAGTTTTTCGATGTATGCCCTGGCTTGCTCTTCGTTCAGATTACCAATTTCGATCAAGTTTAACATGGCGCAATTCCCTTTCGTTATGCTATAATATACGAAAAAGAATTGTATTTGTCAATGACAAAATTAAATATTTTGAAGATTTTGAGCAAAGCTCTGATACGCAACAAAGGCACTTATTGCGTAGTATAATAAGTAAAGAACTATAAATTTTTCTTGACTTTAATATTTTAAAAGCACTTCTTAATCATAGTCATGGTGACTATGTTTTAATCTTTTCCCTACCAACAAATTTTTCTTATTTTTATGCCAGCGATTAAGTTCACTTTTGATAGTGAAAAAGCTCTTGAGGTAATTATTTACATCACTCGCAAAACCGCGATTCCCGATGTTTACCATGTCGGGAAAATTTTATATCTTGCCGACAAGATTCACCTTGAGCGATATGGTCGCTTTATTTGTGGTGATAGCTATTCTGCGATGAAACATGGCCCAGTGCCAAGCGGAGTTTATGATATTATAAAATATGTACGTGGCGATGGAAGATTTTGTTTTGATGAAAGTTTTCGCAATTCGTTTGGCGTTAGGGACGACATAATCATTCTGTGTAGAGAACCTAACATTGAAATGCTCAGTGAGTCGGACAGAGAGTGTTTAGACGAATCCATTGCAAAATATGGACATCTTAAATTTAATGTGTTAAAGAAAAAGAGCCACGACAAAGCCTATGATGACGCTGGTGCAAATGATTTAATCCCCGTTGAAATAATTGCATCAACTCTGAAAAACCCAGACATGCTTATTGATTATCTAAGCATGGCTGTTTAGGTTGACCAATGAACCTGGGGCAATTTTTTTCGAAACAACAAAAATTAGAAGTGCTGCAAAATCAATTTAATTGTGGTCGTATATTTTATCTTTATAGCAAATTTACCCGCCCTCGGCCAAAAGAGAAGTATTTGCTTCTTGTTTGTGTTTCTCCAAAAATACTATTTTTGGTCATCAATTCAGAAATTCACCCATTTATAAAAAACAACTCCGAACTCTTGCAGTGTCAAATTCTTCTGGAATCAACCAAAACTAATTCTTTGCTACATGATTCTTATATTGATTGCACCAATGTAATTGAATCACTTACCCTTCAAAATATAATAGACCAAGTGGAAGATGATCCGGGGCGCATCAAAGGCATGGTAGACGAAGGAACAAAGCTAAAAATTGTCGAGGCGGTAGCAAAATCAAAAACTTTAACCAATTTGCATAAAGTCTTGATTAAAAAAAGTCTGAGCACTACCACAAATTAAGTCCACAAAATTTAAATCCCTTGTCCTACGATAAACACCTCCGCACTGTTGAGCTACATCTTGGCACGCTCCTTGCCCCACCGCCTTGTATTTGTTAGATACATAATTCCGAAAGAAAATAAAGCTATGGCGACGAACTGGCGCATGGCAAAGCAATCTATGAATTATTTTTTGCGGCGCAAGGATTATTTTCTTCTCTACAATTATTTTTTCTTCGCCATTTGCTCGCGTCCACCTTGATGCAGAACCAGGCTCGTGAACTTACCGCTGTTGTCCTTTTGAAACGTGAGCTGGGCATCGACGACTTTATAGAAAAATTTTGTTTCCGATTCCGCAAAGACCGGGAAACGCGGCTGGCCGGTAAGTTGAACCTGCAGTTGATTGTTCTCGACGCTGACATCGAAAATAATGCCAGGCGCAAGTTCATATTGTCCGACGTAATTTTTAAGAATTTCCGAATTGATTGCAACTTCCTGGCGCCCCGGTGGCGGCTGATAATCCGGCCCCAGCTTTCGCGCTTTTTGATCAATGCCGCCTTGGTGCAGAATTAAATCCGTGGTCTCGCCTTTCGCGTTTTTCACAAAAGTAATTTGGGCGTCAACAACGGCGAGAAAAAATTTGGTTTCAGCTTCAGGAAAAATTTCAAATCGGGGTTGCCCCGTGGCTTGCGCAAAAAGGCGTTCGTTTTCGGTTGTGATGGCGATCACGAAACTTGGCGTCAATTCATAATGTCCGATATACGCCGTATAAATTTTCGGATCAACTTTGATCGCCGTTCGTTCTTGCGTTGGCTCCAGTTTGGCTAACTCAAATTTGGGATTGAGCAAGTGCCGCCCAATATCGTCGATATCATTGGTTGAATTCGACAACACCACAACGCCGCGGCCTTGGTTTTGGTCAAATCCCAAAAACGAACGATAACCGCCAGTGCCGCCGTTGTGCCAAATAATTTCGCTGCCATGCTTTTTATTGATATGCCAACCCAAACCGATTTCCATTTCGGGCCGGCCAGCATTATGTTGGGTGAGATGGGTCTTGGCCAAAACCGGTGATAACGCCGATGGCGCGAAGCCGAGATTCGCGGCCGCGAAAAGCAACAGATCATCGACGGTTGAACGTAATGCGCCGGCCCCGGCTAAAGTTGGAATATCCCAATTCGACACCGGATGCAAAACCTCGTTGTGGCCCTGCGCCAATCGCGAGTGCATGGCTGCGGAGAGTTTGATGCGGGTGTCGTGCATTTTAAGCGGCGCACAAACCTGTTTCGTCACCAATGTTTCGTAATCGGTGCCACTTTTAAGCGCAAGAATATGGCCCAACAACCCGGCGCCTAAATTGGAATATTCGTAGGTCTCGCCAATTGCGCGCGGCAACGGGTAGTTTGACAAAAATCTGTACATCTGCGTAACGGTGTAATCGACGTACGGATTATCATTGTTCTGCGGCGCAAAATTATTCGGCATGCGCGGCAAACCGGAAGTGTGTGTCGCCAGATGGCGCAGCGTAATTTCTTTGCCATCTTTCACGGGAACCGTGACGGAGGGCGGGAGATATTTCGTCACCGCGTCGTCGAGATGCACTTCGCCGCGCTCAACCATATCTTGCAATAAAATGGAAGTAAAAACTTTGGTGATGGAGCCGATTTCATAAACCGTGCTGCCGTCCGGCGCTTGCGGGTTTTCCTTGCTGAGTTTGCCGTAACCAACCACCTGCCGGCCATTTTTGTCGATCACGCCTACGACGATGCCGACGCTCTTTTTATTTTTATCGATGCGTTCCTGAAGAATTTGCCGAATGGCGGCCGCTGAGGTGGCTTCTTGTGCAAACAGCTTTTCCGGCAGCAAGCCGATGAACAGCAAAAAAGTGATGCTTTGAATAAAGCGGCTTTTCATTGTATCTCTGAAGGATAAAGTTTAAAATAGATTGTCGATTTATTAAAACTCGCGACCATTTTGTAGGTTTGCCTGAATCCTAACTTGATTTTTTCGCCAGCATTGTTTCGTCGGATTGCGCGATTAAATCAAATAAAAATTTTTGCGGCGTCTTCATCTTCTGGTTCAGGGCTTGACTGTACCGCTCACGAACTTGCTTGGCCGCCGCGCGCAAGGCATTGCCGAGTTCCGCGGTTTGATATTTTTTCTTTTCGCCGTCGAACGCCATAATCGCATCCTGGGTTTCCGCTAGCAATTCAGTAAACGCTTGTTCGTGCTCGCTTTTTAGATGAAGCAACGATTCGTGAAACATCTTGCGCGCTTCCGGGTGATAAACGTAGAGATCGGCATAAGCGGTTTCAATTTCCTCGGCGCGGATGTTTGCCATGATTTTCAAATAGACGCTGTTCAACTCGCGCCACAAAAAATCCCGCGCGGCGACGATATCGAATTTTTTAGCCAAATCTTCACTAACTTTTACAAAGAACGGTTGGCACTCAAAGAACAAGGCCAACGAGAGCTCTTCCCACCGTTCGAGTTTCGTCAAGGTTTTGGCGGCGGCGGCGCGAACTTTGTCGGCCAATTCGCGCTGCCGCAACAAGCGGTCTTTCCGCCAGGAGTTGACCAAGGTCCAAACGGAAATCAAAATTGATACGACAGTTAGAACGTCGCCAAAAGTTATTTTCCAATCGAAAGTCATGGCTTTACCCTGCATTGGTAGGTTGGGAGCGGAATCACTGCGATTCAATATATTCTTTGAGCGCAAACGCATTATTCAAACGAAGTTCTTTTGAGCTGAACAAAAATGTAATCTTGCCTTTATGCATCTGTTTCAGGAAGGCGTTGAACGCTTCGCGATTAGTTTCCAATTCAGCAGCGTATTTGCTTTTGAACTCCGGCCATTTCGCGGGATCGTGCGCATACCATGTCCGCAGCGCATTTGAAGGGGCAATCGCTTTAACCCAAAGATCGATTTGGGCGGCTGCTTTTGAAAGGCCTCGGGGCCAAAGCCGGTCGACGAGAATGCGTTGGCCATCGGATGGCGCGGGTGGCTCATACACGCGTTTAACCTTGATCTTCATAAGCTCGAGTTACAAAAATTTGTGATCGTTTGCAATGAGTTGATTTTAGTCGTCATTAAAATTTTTTTGGGCATGCTCAATTAATCCACGCCATCAACCACGGCCTCAACTTCCATCTCGACAAGATATTCATCGCCTACCAGGCCAGCCTGCACGAGTGTATTCGCCGGTTGAATGCCGCGAAACCGTTCGCCGTGAACGCGGGCAACGGCTTCCCAATCCGCGAGATGCCGAACGAACAACCGCGTGCGAATAACATGTTCTAAGCGCGCGCCGAGCGAATGGAGCGCACCCTCGATTTTGTCAATCACAAAATGAAGTTGAGCCGCGGCATCAATGCCGCCAATGGCGCGGCTGCCGTGTGTTGCCGTGGTGCCGGAAATACAAATACGATTACCGGCCCGTACGGCGCGGCAAAATCCGGCAAGGTCTTCCCAAACGGTGCCGCTTAAAATTTTGCTACGGCCGTTCGCGGTCGTTTGTGCCACATACGGCGGCGGCAGCGAATTTAGATGGTGACTCAAATCTCCCGAAGCCGTGAGAAAAGGCGGCTGGCGATATTCGTCACCACAGTCACCAGGAATCGGTTGAAGTTTTTTTATAGCCGCGCGCAGACTGGCGCGACTCGCTTCATCCAGCGCGAATTGAAACAGGCGCAAATTGTCGCTGACATGCGCATTTTCTCCAAGCCGCGCGCCGATAATAATGCCGCCGACTGCCGGGTGTTCCAGAATGTAGCGGCAAGCGATATTCGAAATTGATACTTGATATTGGCGGGCGATGGCATCGACAGCGTACAAAAGATTTTGGAATGCCGGCCAGCCGCCGGCCGCTTCGATGAAACGCTTGTATTTCATTTGCGACCAATTGCCGAGCGCGTTTGAATTTGGTTCGGGTTTGCCGAGCCAGCGTTCCGAAAGGAAACCGCCCGCGATGGTACCATAACAAAGGAGCTTGACACCGTGCTGCAAACACAATTCCGTCATGCGCTGTTGCGGCCGTTGATCGAGGAGGGAGAAACAAACTTGATTGGAGACGACCTTAATGCCGCTGTGCACAACGATTCGCAAATGCGCGGTGTCAAAGTTGGTCAGGCCGAGATGGCGAATGAGGCCTTGTTCTTTGAGTTCTTGCAACCAAAAGAGGCAATCCAACCAGCGCGGATCGGCATAATTCCACGCGTGAAATTGCATGAGATCAATGGCGTCGGTTTGCAAACGGTCAAGGCCGCGTTGCACAGCGCCACGCACCTCATCGCGCGAGATCGGCCCCGGCGTCGGCACCCATTTCGTGAGGAGTTGCACCGGTTGATCGGGATCGCGCTTTTGCCGAAAACGGCCCGCGATGATTTCCGCGGAACCATAATGATCGGCCATATCAAAAGTGGTGAACCCCGCGTCGGCATACGGCGCCATCAACGCAGCAGTTGCTTCGGGATTCAACGATGCGCCATTACGCTCCATGTCCGCAATTTGCCACAATCCCGTCAACACGCGCGAAATGTGCAAGCCGGGCGCGAGCTCACAGCGTTCAACATTGGTAGTCATGCGCAAAAATTCGTAACGCAATTAAAATATTTTCTCAACACGAAGTTGCAACGTTCAGGAAAAATCGTAGAAAAAATTACTCTGGCGGTAGTTTGGTAAAAACCGCTTCCACGTTAACGCCGGAACGACGCAGGTGGCGAAGTTCGCGAAAATAAATCGCCGAAGCAATAACCATAACGATAAGCCAAACCGGTGTGGAATGAAAATACCACGCGCCAGCGGCTGTAAAATCTTTCCAGATATGAATGAGAAGAAAACCGCCGATGACAATCACACCGAGCCATGCCAGCGGCAACTGCACCCGCCGTGAGGGCAGAACCCGCACGTCACGGGCAAGCACCGGGTTTCGCCGTGGCAAGGTGATGACGGAAACACACATGAGCAGAAAATTCACGAGCATTGACGTGACGAGAATATCGACGCCGAGAAAAAAATCACCGGCGAGATGGCTGCCGAGGATTCCTACCGTCGCCATGAGTCCGCTTAGCACGATGGCGATATGCGGCGTGTGCCATTTCGGATGCACATTCGCGACGCGCCGGGGAAAGATGCCGTCTTCGGCCCACGCAAACATCAACCGTGAGACCGCGAGCAGCATTGCCGGCAAATCGTTGGTCAGCGAAACGGCGGCGCCCGCAACGATGGCCACGGTCCAACCCGCGGGCAACAAATACCCGAGTAATCCGGGCGCAGTGAGGTCACGTTTCAAGGCTTCATCGGCAATATATGTCCACGGCACGGCATGATAAACCGCTGCGGTAAACAGAAAATAAAACGTGCCGACCGTGACGACAGCAATGCCGATTGCCAGTGGCAGCGAACGCCCCGGATTACGCGCTTCGCCGCCAGCCTGTGCAATGGAATCGAAACCGATAAAACTGGAAAACAAGATCGCTGCGGCCGCGAGAAAAGTATCGAAACGAAAAGGCGCGGCCGTGGCTTCGCCAATAGTACGGCCCTCACGCGCGAGCACTGCAGCCATGAAATCTTGCTGATTGAAGGCAAAACCGGTCACGATGACAATGCCGCCGAGTAAGAACATGAGGAACATCAGCGGAATAAGTGTGCGTTCATACAGTTGCACACCGCGCAAATTAACCAAGACGAATGTCCATAAAAACACAAGCGCGAGCGCTAAACGCACGCTGCCAACATTGAGCGTGCTGGCCAAAGCCTGCCAGCCCAATGCCGTCGCGATGTCCCGCAAAAAAGGAATGAGCACATACGAGACAACGCCAATGGCAATCGAAAGACCGAACCATTGCGAGAAGCTCGCGACGAATCCGAGATAGGGATTGAGGCCGCGACTCGCATAAATGTAACTGCCTCCGGCACGCGGCATTGCTGAGGCGAGAATCGCATAGGCCAGCGCGGCGAGAATAGCCGGCGCCGCGGCAAACAGAAACGCCGGCAATACGTACGGGCCGATACCCGGGACGTTGCGTTGAATCATGAAAGGAATCACATTAATCGCGGCGCCGATCATCGAACAAATACCGGTAGCCGTCAAGCCCAGCAGCCCCATTTCACGTGATAACCCAGAACGGCGCGCGGGCATGCTGGCAATATTGTCGGGGCGTAGACTCACAATAGTTGTCCTTGTGGTTTATCTGAAGCCGCGTCAAAAAAGCTCCAGACCTCGAGTGGGAGGCAGATGCTGCGTTTTAATTTTGCGAGCATAATAGACGGAAAATATATACAAAACCCGAAGCAATGTCAAGCGGCGAAAAGGAGCGAGCGCAGAGAAAACCGCATCAGCAATAGCGTTGCTTGATAATGTTTAGATGATGCATCTCATGTCCGGCGAGATGATACGCCAACGCCCGAACGCTAACCGAATGGTTATTCGCTACGCCCGTTCGGGTAAAGGCGTTTTCGGGGAGTCCGGCAAAAAGCGCCAGTGTGGCTTTGCGGACAGCAGTAAATTCCTGCAAAATGCTTTTGCCGCTGCGAGCGTTGGCATTAGAATGCCGCGCGTAATCATCTTGCTCGAATCCCGGCAACTCGGTTTGATCGTTTCGCGCAAAACGCAACGCGCGGTAAGCATAGATGCGTTCGTCATCGATGATGTGCAGGAGTACTTCTTTGATTGTCCACTTGCCCTCTGCATAACGATACGTCAATTTTTCCTTGGGAAGCGACTGAATAAAATCTTTTGTCGATTTGAGATTGTCTTTCAGATGTTTCAACAGTAACCCATCGTCGGGCAACAAACCGATATACATGTTGGCATAGGGCGCGTATTCGCCGGGTTGGGGCTTTGCAATTAGTTTCATTTTTCCGTTTTCCATTCTTATCGCGGTAGCACACCCGACTCCGGTCGCGGTGGCTCCGGCAGTGGCGCAATAAATTCAAGCTCATGCGCATGGGCGCAAATCGCCGTAAAACTTTATAGTGCGAGATGCGGGATATTGAAA
The DNA here is from genome assembly GCA_964447935.1 of uncultured Cytophagia bacterium. Lineage (GTDB taxonomy): Bacteria > Zhuqueibacterota > Zhuqueibacteria > Zhuqueibacterales > Zhuqueibacteraceae > Zhuqueibacter. The sequence goes on from CAYUVM010000017.1 coordinate 17,087, forward strand.
TGAGCTTCGAATAACTTTTGCAGCATTACTTGCTTGCCTTTGATATTAAAAAACGTTAAAATATTCTACTGTCAGTTTAATGTGAGCATCCTCAAGGCCAATGTCAAGGGTTGCGAAAAATTTTTAGGAAGCAAAACCAGCATGCAAATCAAATACCTTCGCGGCATGTGGGGAATGGAACTTCCCACATTGAAAGCCAACCTTGAAATGATCAAAGCCGGCGGTTTTGATGGCGTTGAAATGGGCGTGCCAAGTGAATTGGCCAAACGCGAAGAATTATGCCATCTGCTCGATAAATTGCAATTGGAACTCGTGGTGCAGCAATGGACGGAGGGAAGCTCGCCGCCGGAGCATGCACAGAGCTTCGAAGCTCAATACCGGCGCGGCGCTGAATTTAAACCGCTGTTGATTAACTCGCACACCGGCAAAGATTATTTTACCACGGCGGAGAATCTCGGCATTTTGCAAAAGGCCGCCGCGCTTGAAGCGGAACTGGGCGTGCCCGTGTTGCATGAAATTCACCGCGGCCGGGCGACGTTCTCGACCACCGCCACACTGGCGTTGATTGCGGCCATGCCGGAGATCAAACTCACGGCAGATTTCTCTCATTGGTGTTGCGTACACGAATCTTTGTTGCAGGATCAGCCGGACCGCGTCAATCGCGCCATTGCGCGCAGTTACCATTTGCATGCCCGCGTCGGCTATGAAGAAGGCCCGCAAATCACTGATCCGCGCGCGCCGGAGTGGCAAACCACGGTGGAAGTGCATTTGCGCTGGTGGCAACAACTGGTCGATCACCACAAAAAAATCGGCACGAAAATTCTCACCATTTGTCCGGAATTTGGACCGCCGAATTACATGCTGACGCAGCCGTACACGCGCCAACCGCTGGGCAATTTGTGGGAAATCAACTGCTACATGAAGGATTTACTAAAAGAACGATTGCACGTATGAAAGCGCTGCTCTTTGTACTTTGTCTGCTCGCGTTGATAGCGGGATTTTTTTATCTCCAATATCCGGAGATTTTCCAAGCCCTCACCGGGCTGAAAGTTGACAACGCGGCAATTGAACGGGATTTTATTGCCAGTATCCCAACAATTTTTCGCACGCCGGGCGGTAATCTCGAACTGGCCGGACTCAATGCGACGGAAACCTTTATCAGCTCCGACACCGCCAAAATGCCTTTTCTGAATATGAATATTCCCGGCGCGACCACAACGGTGATTATTACCGTGCCGGTGGTTTATCGCTATTACGTGCCGCTGCGCGACCAATGGGATATCACTGTGCAGGAAAACGCGTGCATCATCATTGCCCCGGAGTTGCGCCCAATGTTGCCGCCGGCGATTCAATCTGAAAACATGCAAATTAAAACTATTGAAGGGCCATTGGCATTTGACGGCGCGGAAAAACAAGCGAAGCTTTTGCAGAGTTTGACGCCGCAACTCGAAGCGAACGCCAGAGATTCAACCAAAATTAAACTTGTGCGCGAAGAGGCGCGCAAAACTGTGGCGGAATTTATTCAAGCGTGGCTTTTGCAGCGCGGCGACTGGGGGGAGCAGAAAATCGAGCGCTTGCAGGTTTATTTTCGCGGCGAATCACCAAACAACGTTGGATTACGGCCGGAACCCATTGAAACAACACGCGAGGAGAAATAAAACAGCGCCGCATGGGGAAAAGATGAAGCCGGGTAAAAATGACCATGCCAAACGCGTCATGCTGTTACGCGCCTTGTCGAAGCTTGGCCTCTGCTCACGCCAGCAAGCGAAGGCCGCGATTCACCGCGGGCGCGTGCGCGTTAATGACAAAGTCATCACAAACCACACGCATTGGGTGAATTTGCACCAGGATCGCGTGGCGCTGGACGCGCAGGAAGTGCGTGGCGCGAAGCAATTGATTTATTTGATGCTCAACAAACCCGCCGGTTACGTTACCACGCGGCGGGATAATCTCAACCGACCGACAGTTTTTGATCTTTTGCCGCCGGGCAACTTCAATCGCGCGACAACTGCGCCGCAAGCTGCGTGGATTTTTCCTGTTGGACGCCTGGATTATGATTCCGAGGGGTTGTTATTGTTTACCAATGACGGCGTGTTAGGCGAGGCGCTGACGAATCCGGTGCGGCATGTGCCGAAAGTTTATCGCGTACAACTCGATCATCTGCCCGCGCCGGAAACAATTCACCGGCTGGAAGCTGGCATTCGAGTACTCGATTATGTCACTTTGCCGGCGAAGATCATTGCCGAAACTTCGAACGCGACCGCGGCGGTGCAAGAAGATGCAACGCGCCCGCTGGCGCCGTGGATGCAGGTAACCATTCGCGAAGGGAAGAATCGGCAAGTACGGCGCATGTTTGCCGCAGTTGATTGTACCGTGCAGCGATTGATTCGCATCCGGTTCGGCCCGCTGGCACTCGGCGATTTGCCCGCCGGCAAATTGCGTGAATTAACTGCTTCGGAGGTTGCAGCGCTGCGCCGCGCTGTGGCGCCATAGAATTTGTCGGTTTGACAATTTTTCATGCCTTAAGTAATAAACTTCAGAGTGGAGATTTATGAAACACCAAAGGATTGCCTTTTTTGTAGTTTTTAATATTGTTCTAATCGCTGCCGGTGGAGGTTATTCACAGGCGCAAAATTATAAAATTCCTGAAGGCTGGGAAAAATACGATTTCATTCCGGGTTATCAGCAAGTTTTTTTTGACGATTTCTCTGGTGATCGTATTCGCGAAAAACCGCAGGCGTGGGTGCTGATCGAAGGCCAGGCTGAAGTTTTAGAATTTGAAAACCGGCGCTGGTTACGCGCCGTTAACGAGACTTTTCTGAAGCCGTCCGTTGAAATGATGCCGTCGCAGTTTGCTCTGGAGATGGATTTCTATGTTACGCCGCGCGGCTACAGCGGTAATTATCGCGTCGATATCTACGGCCAAACCGATGACGAATGGGTCGCGCTGACCATCGAGGAGTTTGGCGCTTCTTTTAACACGTCCTGGAAAATTAATATTGAATCCCCGCTGGAATTGCGCGGCGGCCGCCATCATCTGGCGATTATGGTAACGGGCGAAGGCTTTAAATGTTTTGTCGATAGCCTCCGGGTCGTCAATACCCCCAAGAGCGGAAATTTCCGCGTCCAGGATTTTGAGATTTTCCTGCCGGGCGGCGACAAGGTTGGCGACGACAAAAGTTTGATCACGAATGTGCGGCTGAGCAATTGGGATAAAAGCTTTCGCGAGCAGATTCAAGCCAACGGTAAAATTGTCAGTTACGGCATTCCATTCGCGTCGGGTTCGGCCACGCCGAAGCCTGAAGCGTTTGCGACCTTAAAAGAACTGGCGACGTTGTTGCAAAACGATCTCTCGTTGAAGTTATCCATTGAATGTCACGTTTTTCAATTTGACGATAGCGGCAACAATAATCGGCTGACGCAGCAGCGCGCCGAAGCGCTCCGAGAAAGGT
>CAYUVM010000018.1:0-20184 GCA_964447935.1 uncultured Cytophagia bacterium
AATAATCGAAGTTCAACTTTTTTTGTTTTTGGTGTACGCTGTCCCCTCCGGCACGGCCGTGTAGCTCTCGAATTCGATCCGGTAGCCGTCCGGGTCCGCTAGCGAAGTGACCCACATGCCATTTCCGACGAAAGGTCGTGAGGCCGGAATCCCGCGGGCGGTGACTTCGTGGTAAAACGCCAGTGCGTCTTCGCAGATGAAGCAGATCGAAACGCCCACGCCCAATTTTCCTTCCGGCGTCCAGACATGGTGCCCGTCCTTCTTGATCCCCTGCAGCATCAAAGCCGCGCCGCCGCGTTGCAGCCAGCACCAGCGCAGCTTGCCCTCGTCGATCCATTTGTTGGTCATCTCGAAGCCGAGACCATCGACGTAATAGCGGAGGGACGCTTCAATATTCGACACGGCGAAAAACGGTACGGCTTGTTTGAGGTTGGGTTGCGGTTTCATTGCGAGTTTAACGGTGAATGATCGGTAGAGCAAATAAAGTCAAAAGCATTGCATGTCATGGTTTTGACTTTATTCATTTTGACATTTCATGAAGATACGCAGCGATCGCGGGATATTGTTTTCCAGCGTCATCTTCCTTCGCTTCGCGGATGTAATGCTCGGCCCACTCCAGCGGCGTCGCGTTCCAGGCGTGGTCTTTCGTGTCGAGCTTGGCTCCAGCTTCCACGAGAACCTGCACCGCCGCCAGTGAACCCGAGCTTACGGCGTGATGAAGGGCGGTGGCGTGCGAATAAAGGTCAGCGCTGGGGCTGTTCACATCGACGCCGAGATTGATTATCCGTCTGAGCGCCTCGGGCTTGCCATTGAGAGCGGCGAGAATGAACCCAAATTGTTTTTTACTGGCGCTTGCCGTCGGCGCGAGATGCGTGACGTCGTCCCAACGTTCCAGGCAAAGCGCGGTTGCCAACGTCAACTTCGCCCCACGCGCGACGAGATGTGCGGCAGCCGCGAAGTTGCCATTGACCAGGGCATTGTTCGGGTTGCCATTGGGAGCAGCGCCGGCGTCGACGAGCACATCAATTAGCTCGATCTGCACCTCACACTTCCGCGCGACCCAAGACCACGACACCAGCCGCAGCGCGTAATCAAGCTGTTCTTGCAGACTGTCCACGCCCTCTCGTTCCGCGGCTTGTATGATCGCGCCGGCCACCTGCGCGATGTTCCTGGGCAACTTGTTATTCCGTACCGGATCCTCCGCCACGAACCAGAGCAGATATGGTTTCTCGAAGAATCCCTCAAGAGCGTTGCCAACTTTGTCCCGTAACCAGGCGCCGGGAGAATCGAGGCGATCACGCACTAATCTCGGGTGCGTGGCCAGCAGGCGTTCCAGCCCGCTCACGTCACCGGCGTCGATGGCGGATACGGCTTCGCGAAAGAGTGCGTCGAGAGGTTCGGGATTGTGCATGAGAAATGCGCCTTAATTTTGATGTAAAAGAAAAAATATAACTTCTGGCGCTATTTTACAAGAATTTTTTCTCGTTTGAAACGGGCGGGTAAATATGAAGAGAGAAGCGTTTATCACTCCAAATTCTTTAATCATTCTCCACATGCCTCACCACCTCGGCCCAACTCTCGAAGCCATGCGAGTGGGCGACAAGCAATTGCGCATCGGCAAGAGCAAGGTCGTCATTGCCCTTATCGGATTTTAATGGACCGCCCAAGCGCGTACGCACGCTAGTACGAAACTGATCCAAGTTCGGCGTGCGATCGGGCTGGTAGTAATCGTTGAGGCGTTGCAGCGCCCCAGCATCGCCGGAGTTGAACGCTGCAATGAAATCTCTCGCGAGCGTTTCGTAGTGCTTAAAGCTGCGAGCGGGCAGCGCGCCCTCCTTCTCGTATTGCTTCAGCAATTCTACAATCTGGTGATGCCCGCGCTGAGTCGCCCACGCGAGCGGTGTGGCCCACGGTGGATCGTCGGGCAAGTTCGGCTTAGCGCCGCGTCTCAAGAGAAATTCGACCATGAGCCTCTTGCCGAATTTAGCCGCCCATCCCAGCGGCGTGGAACAGATGTCCTCATCGCGCGCATGCAGATCGGCGCCGTGATCGAGGAAGATTGCGGCGTTTTCTACATCGCCCTTTCTGGCGAAGGAATGCAGCGGCGTTACGCGCAGCCAATCCGGCTGGCTTGGATTCATGCCGTGCTTAAACAGAAGCTCGTTCAATTCTCGCGTCTTGGCGCCGACCGACCAGTAAGGAAGAAACTTTTATCGCATAGCAAGAATTCTTCAATTCACTTGATGCCTTACTGAGCGGCAATCTTGCCTTGCAGCATGAATTTTTCTATCTGCCGCCGGTGCCGCAGGAGGTGAACGATGGCGTGCTCCAGCAATTGTTCAAGGTTGTAGGTCACGCCCCAGCCTGTTGGCATGGTTATGCGCTCAATCTCTTCGTCCGTCATTTCCCACCTGCCCGCCAACGTTTGCGCCGTGTATTCGAGCATGGCCTCAAGCTGTGCCACGGCTTCTTGACGCGAAAGGAGTTGATCCGGAGGACTGGTTGAGGGGATGGAGAAAGATTTTCTGATACGATCGGCATAGCCGTAGCCCGAACTCACCACGTGCGCCATGATGGTTTGAACCGAACGGCAGTTCTCGTCACGCGTTTGCGGGTCAACAATCCGGACGAATTCATCATCAGGAATTTGCTCCACTAAACGTCGAAGCTCTGAGGCGGCACGCTCATACTCATCCATCATCGCGCCGAGAGCGCCTTGGCGATAGGCTTTTTTCAGCATAAGAATTATTTCCGATTTGAAATAGGGCAACGCGCCAGTTGAGATTCCAGACGAGCAAGCCGGCTTTGGCGACTTCCCCATAATTCGATAACTTCCGGTTGTTGACCTGAAAACAGCCCATAAATGTCTTCGCGATATATTTGCTTGAAATAGCGATCTACCGCAAGGCGAAAGTCCTGATCTTCATCAGAGCTCAGCATGATTTCTTGTCCCTCGACAATGGGCAAGAAGGCGATTAGCTCCAAACGCTCGAGGCTTTTCGCGACTTTACGCGCTAAATCACCCCAGTGATCGAGCGAAGTATCGCCCAAGTCTCGTTTAGACACGTGCATCAGGTAAGCGAGATAATCGATTGGACAACGGTCAAAAATTACGTTGTCTTTTTTTTCATACGCCTGCGTTCTCTCCAGGCTATATTCTAATTGGGTGAAGAAAGATTCTGGCGTCGGTTCTTTCGCGAAAACAACTCCGAAACGTTCTTGCAAGGCATAATAAGGTTCGACTTCAAGAACGAATTCCGGGTGATTTTCGACAAAATCTTCGGCAAGTGTGCTCTTGCCCATTGCATGCGTTCCTGAGACCGCTATGCGCATACATCTCCTTGCAATTTTTTCGGCGCAATCATTCGCCACGCCTGGCGCAGGTGAAAGTCCAGTTCTTCGTCATTGACGCGGCTCAGCTCGACGCCAATCCAGCCGCGGCCGCCGACATAAGGCGGTTTGAAGAATTTCTCCGGCGATGAGGTGATCAACATTTCTTGAATGCCGAGCGGCGCCGGCAGCCACACCGCGAGGTGCCCGTCATTGTGATGGTTATTGGCGAACATCGCATAGACTTTCTTGCGCACGAAAAAAGTCGGCTCGCCATGCGAAAGTTTTTCCGTGGTCTCCGGCAGCGCGCTGCAAATACGCCGGACGCGCCGCAGATGCTTTTCGCTTTTTGCGGATTGGAGTTTTTGCATTTTATTTTTCTTGGTGTTTTTGTGACCTCGTGGTTCAATCTATAATAAACGTCACGACTGGCTCTTGTCAACATCAGCCAACGCCGGTGCATGTGGAACAGTGACGAACCACGCGCACAACCCGAGAACCGCGACGATGGCAGCTAAAACGTAAAACATGACCGTGTAAGAACCGGTGCGCGTTACGCATTCTGCCAATAACAGCGGACCGACTGCCGAAGCGAGCACGGTGAGCGCTTGGGCGACGCCCTGAATTTTTCCAAGATGCGCGCGACCAAAAGCGCGGCTCCAAAAGCTGAAGAAAATAACGATAACAAAACCGCCGGCCAGTCCCATGACGAAAGCATAAGCCGTGACCTGGGTTTGAGTTGTCACGTGAGGCAAGGCGAATAGCGAACCTGCGAGCAACGCCATTGCGAACGCCATGAGCCGGTTCATCGACCACTTCGACGCCAGCCAGCCGCCGAGGAAATTTCCCACCAGCGCCGTCAGTGCGCTGATCACCAGCGTGCGGTGATAAGTCGAAGCATCGAAGCCTCTTTCCGCCAAAATAGATTCGTTGAACAAACCGATGCCCGAAGCGGTGAGGCCATAAACCGAGCTGGCCAAACCGAAAATCCAAAAGGCCGGGGTTGACAGCGCTTGCCACAGTGTGTAGCCAGCAATATTATCTGCAGCACTGTTCTCCATCGCGCGTTCGCCGTCGAGCGAGAGACCGCATGCTTCGGGCGTGCGTCGTACGAAAACCCAAGCAAGCGGCGCAAGTCCCAAAAGCAGAACGAGGCCGAGGCCTGTCCAAGCCGTGCGCCAGCCGGAGTTGAGCACCGTTGCGCCCACAATCGGAAACGCCAACATAAATCCGATGCTCAAGACGATCGTATAAACGCCCATCGCCGAACTGAGCCGGCGCACGAACCATTGGCCGACCATCGTGATGCTGATCACCGAAAGCGCGCTCTGCCCCAGCCCGCGCGTGAATGTGATGAGCACAGCGAGCGCGGCCACTGTCTTCGCGCTGCTCATCAACAGCACAACTGCCGCGAGGGCGGTGACGACAACGGTAAGCACGACGCGACTGCCGAAGCGGTCGATCATTCTGCCAATGCCGAAGCAAAAGAGTGAGCCGATCAGCGTCGCCCAAAGGTTGAGGCGCGCGAAGAGCACGCGGTCGATTTGAAGATCAGTCAGCAATGGCTCGGTGATCAAGCCGAGGCCCTGCGTTCGCCCCGGCAGTGTTCCGACCATGGCCAGCGCGGCGACGGCGAGATTCACCCAGCCATAATAAAACGGGAAAGCAATTGGGCCGATAGTCGGGCGGCGCCATTCGAGGCGCAATGAATCCATGTTAGTTCTCCACAACGGTGAACTGATGATCGCGCGGCTGGCGCGGCGATTTTTTTCTCGCAGCATACCACCATATAAGACATAATCCAATCGACAAACACAGCCCGAGCCAACGTAGGGGGCCGGTCGCAAAAACGACGGCGCCGTTAAAGAAAATGAAAAGCACGATCGCATGCCACGCGGCAACCAGCGGCCACGGCCGGCGACGATAAATCTCCAGTCCTCGCCACCACCAGATGACGTCGATAACCCAACCGAGGAGAAATGCATAGTTGATGTAAAGCCCGCCGCCCCAGTTGAGGCCGAACACCTCGGCGGTCTGGCGAGCCGTGTCGCGGTAGGCGGAAGTGTGGCTCCACTCGTGATAAAAGTGGAAAGCGAAAGCAACATGCGCGAGCAGGCCGATGCAAGCAGCCGTCCAAGCCAGCCTTGCGGCGGCATCCCAGTTAGTTCTTTGGCGGGATAATGCGAAGAGAGTGGCGCCGGTGGCGTATCCGGCCAGGGCGATCCAAATTGTGACTCGGGTTAAGATTTCACCGGTGCTCATCAACAACTCGACTATTCCTGTTTTGAAGTTGACTCGGCTGGCCGCTGGTTTTGAGCAAAGTATAAAACCGCGCCCAGTCCGGCGCCCAAACCAAGACCATACATACCGCCCCACAATAACATTCCCGTGCTCCCTTTGAATGCATTGTTGAGCGCCGAGCCGAGAAAATATCCGATGGAGTTCGCCACGAACAGCATGGCGGATAAGTTGAACGTGGTGCGAATTACGCCGAAGCCTGCTGCGAAAACCAAGCCCATCAAGATCGACCCGGCAAGCGAACCGATCCATTCACCCACGCCATCGCGCAAAATAAAATATGCGGTGACCCAACCAACGGCATAAGCGAAAAAGGCTGCACCAAAGAGCAGATAAAATTTTGGCAGTCGCCATTTGCCGGCAACCAGCGCACCGAGAACCCCACCGCCCAACAAAATGAACAGTGCGGTCCAAGCCAGATACGCGCCGAGCAAACCGAGCTGTGCGTACATCCATCTTTCGGCAAAGGCAACGGTGGCGAACACGCATAAACTGACAAACCCAAACCCGAGTCCGCCGATTAAAAGAAAGCGTCCGAGAGACGGTAAATCTTGCGGCTGGCCAATCGCCATGGCAATAGGACGATCAGATGATGTAGAACGTTTCATTGCTAAAAAAGCTCCCTTTCAGCCGAACCTCAGCTTGGCCCGCGCTTTGGCTTTCAACGCTTCGGTTTCACGATCGCGCGGCGTGGCCGTGGTCACTAGCGCGTCGAGCAGATTTTTTGAGATCAGCGTCACTTGATTCACGGCGTGTTCGAAGGCAGCTTCATTGATTTTGGCAGGTTTGTTAAAACCGGAAATTTTTCGGACAAATTGTAGTGAAGCGGCCCGGATTTCTTCGTCCGTTGCGGGCGGGGCAAAATTGTAAAGCGGTTTGATATTTCTGCACATCGTGCGCTCTCCTAAATTTTTTCCATAGTGCATCGTCACTTGCCATAACGATTCGCGATTCCTCTGATTTCAGCATTTTCGACCACGCGACCGCGCATATTCTCTGCGGTAGCTTGCAGCATCGCGTGCCCCAAGTCCTGGCCGCGCACATATAAATTGGGAAAAGGTTTCAACAAGCGCAGTAGCGGCTGCAGAACGCGAAAGAGCCACGGCCACGAATCAGAAGATTCACCGTCGATGAACGCCGGACGCCAGCAGGTGGCGCCGACCAGCGCCATAAGATCGCACTCGGTTTCGCCTTTCACGCGCGCCCACATGAAGCGGCCATCAATCTGCGTGCCTTTGCCACTGATGAAGTGAAAAGCGGCATTCGGACTTTGGGCTTTCAATACCTGTGCAGCGGCCACAGCAAAATCGTGGGTGATCAGACGGTATTCGGCCTCTTCCGAAACCTGCGTGGAAGAAACGCCCAAACAGAAAAGACAGGCCTCAACGCCCGTGAAAACAGGTTCGACGCCGTTGTAGCGCAAATAATCACCGTGGATGAACACGCGGAGTTTGGGATGCGTGAGTTTGAGCGGCCGCCGCGTGATCGCGCGCACTTCGTCCACACCAGCAGCAGCGAGACAAGTTCGCAGCACGCTGCCGCCCGCAGCGCCCGTTGCGCCAAAAATCAGGACTTTCATCGATAACCTTTCTCCTATCAAAAATACGTCTACTTAATGAAACCGCGCGCAGCCAAAAACGCATCAATTTTTTTGAACGCTTCGGCTTGAATTTTTGGATCCGGTTGCGGCCAGCCATCGTCGCGCTGACCGGCCGGCGTAAACAAGTGGCCGACGCCGCGGAAGATATGCAACTCACATTGATTTCCGGCCGCGCGCATGCGATCATGAAAAAGCTGCACGCCGGATAACGGCGTCACGGTGTCTTCACTCCCCTCCAAAATAATAGTCGGCGGCATTCCGGGCCGCACATGCGCGGCAGGCGAAATGGCTTTAATATTGGCCCGTGTACCGAGCAAGCGCGGCGCCCATTGGTCATTTTCCAAATGCACCGCTGGCGAAACCAGAATCAACGCATTGGGCGCGGCGCTCACGCTCTTTTTTGAGTTCGCTGCATCGAAGATTGCAGCCGAAGCCGCGAGATGCGCGCCGGCTGACCAGCCATACGCCGCAATGCGATCAGGGTCGAGGCCGAGAGTCGCGGCCTTCGTTCGCATCCACCGAATGACGGCACGGGCATCCGCCTTCGCTTCGAGTGGCGTAATCGTGTTTTGATTTGAGAGGCGATATTGCGCCGCAACCGCCACCATTCCTTGTCGCGCGAAATGCTCGGCGCGGCCAAAGGCCCAAGCTGGTTCGCCGATGGTCCACCCGCCGCCATGAAAAATCACAATGGCTGGTCGTGGCGCGGCGCGTCCTAATCCATTCGGCGTGAAAACATACGCCTTCAGCGCGACAGTGTCCATCTGCGCGTAAACATGAACAATCGGGCCACGCACTTGTCCACTGTCTGGCGCAAGGCCCTGCCCTGCAAGACCTGGAGAAATACTCAACCCCCAAATGAACGCTACGATCAACTTTTTCATCGTCTGGATCTCGTGATGATTTCACTGAGGGGCACGTCACTTGGATTTATAGTTTGTAGCGGCGCCTTCCGACGCTGGTGTTGGACGTTACCACGTATGCCTGAAGGCATCACTACGATCGCGCTACGTCATTTGCGCCAATGTTTTCTCAATACGCCGGTCGGGAATGAGCCAAATTACCGCCACCAGAACGTACAGCCCGCAGGAAATCCAGGCGTTTTCAAAAGCGAGCGCGATGGACAATAAATAAATGACCAAAGAAATTTTGCCTTTGAAATCGTTACCCAACGCGGTCGCAATTGTTGAGGCTTTGCCGTGCTGCCGGATCAGTGCGCGCGTCAAAATATAATACGCCGTTCCGGCCATCAATAGCACCACGCCATAAAGCGCCACCGGCCACGCCGCAAAGTGGTTCTCCCCCATCCAATGCGTCGCCGCCGGAATCAGCGACAACCAAAACAGCAAATGTAAGTTCGCCCACAGAATCCGGCCATTCACCTGCCGCGTGGCGTGCAGCAAATGATGATGGTTGTTCCAATAAATGCCGACAAAAATAAAGCTCAACACGTATGCGCCAAAAACCGGCAGCAGCGGTTGCAGCGCCGCCAAGTCTGCGCCGTGCGGCACTTTTAATTCCAGCACCATGATGGTGATAATGATGGCGATCACGCCGTCGCTGAATGCTTCCAAGCGGGTTTTGCTCATGCAAAAATTTTATTTTGTTTAATGGTTTGGATCACGATGAGTGGTTTATTGAGTTTTCTTCGAATCATTGAAAAAGTGCAATCTCTATCCTGGCATGCCCTCGCGTGCATTACTCGGTGCCGTGCTTGATTGCAAATAGGCTGCCTACGGCATGGCCTCTTCCTTTTTCGCGCCGTAGATTCCCAGCGCCGGTTTTTCCACAGCGAGATAATCTGCATACGTCATGTTGATCGAGCGCGAGTGCATGCCGGCATTGAAATTTATCGAAGCGTTGTCGCCGAGGCGGTTATCGCAGTAGGTGGGCAAATTGAAGAGGCTGCCAAACGGCGGAATCGAGCCGGGCTTCAATGTCGTCAACTCGAGAACTTCCTCAGCGTTGGCAAAGCGCAAGTTTTTGCAATGCAACGCCTGCTTCACCGCTTTGGTGTTGAGCGCGAAGTCCGCGGGCAAAACGATCATCACAAATTGCGTTTCGACTTTGACAATCAACGCCTTCGCCCCGGAATGCAAATCCACGCCGCGCACGGCTGCGGCCTCGGCGCTGGTGTAAACCGGCGGATGCTCCAAGACTTTGCAAACGATTCCCGCCGATTTTAGCCGCTCGTGAAGGCGGTCAAAGATTGCTGTATTCTCGGCTACCATGTTTTTAAAGTGAAAATTCTTGCGAAAAAAGAATACGGCGTACGGAAATTGCAACCACATGGAGAGAGGAAAGGATTTTATGCTTCATTTCCGTGCGCGATTATTCTTGTAGGCTTGCCGGGTTATGGTTTCTGCTTGTCCAACTGCAGTTTCTCCTGCCATACTCTTCCAGCGCTTTCGGTGGCTTCGCGGGAAAGATGGATGAGATTCGCGGCGGTGGTGAGCATGACAGTTTGGCCCTGCACGAACATTTGTTTGAATGTGGTATTCACCGCGGCTTCGCCATATTCAACGGAGACCAGTGCTTGCTGTAGCGGTTCGTAAATCGTTTTGCGTTTTTTGAGCTCTTCCGGCCAGAGTTTTTGCAGTGCAGCCAGATATTCGTTTTCCACCACAAGGAGTTTGGTAACGGCATTGAGGTAGAGCGCGTGCACTGCTTTCGGCTCTTTCACCAAGCCAATGCCCGCTCCCATGCTTACCTGCGGCACTTTTTCATACTCGGCTTCTCTCCACTGGATGATTTCATCGTGCTTGCGCCGCCAATCCGACTGGATCTGCGTCATTTTCTTGGCGGTCTCGTCGGGACTAATATAATCCTCATTCGCCCTGCTGTTGACGACGTTGACTTCTTCAATCGCGGCCTGCACTTCCTCGGATTCCGGCTGGATGTTTTGCGCGCCGGCCATCTGCTGGCTCATTTGCATGGCAAATTTCATCTTTTCTTCCGGTGTCATCTTTTCCAGCTTTTTCTGTATTTCTTGCGGATCGATTTGCTGCATGGCGTTCACGCCGGGCAACGCCAAAGCCGCCTGCGTTTTCTCGAGGCGCTGCTGCAGCGCGGCCAGCTCGCTGTTGATGGGTTGATAAAATTTCACCGCCTCACAGCGTTGCGCGGCGTTTTCAACAACGCAAACCAAGCGCGCATGCGCCGCTTTCGCATCCACCGGCGGCGCGGGAATTTTGTCATACAGCGTGAGAACGTTCGCTTTGACCATTTCTTGGCCGAAGGCCAAAATGGGAAGAGAGAAACATAAGAGGAAAGCAAATGGCCGTTTCATTCAAGCTCCTTAGAATGTTTTAAAAAAATTTGAATTACAGCATAGATTTTAATTTGAATTGGTTGAAAAACTAACACAGTCTTTTACGAGTCCGGCTTCGATAAAGTTTTTACGCCGGCTGGATCAGCGTTGTGATTGTTCACGCTCTAGACAGCAACGTCTTGGCCAATTGCAAATCCAGCGTATCGAATCCTTCTTTGAACCAGCCATGCACGGCTTGCAGCATCTGCTTTGTGTTCGCGCTATTTTCTTGATAAGAGAATAAACCCACGGCCGCGCGCAGCTCCAATGATCTCGCCTGCTGATTTTGTGCAATCTCGATTGCTTGCTGAAAGCATGGCTCCACTTCGGTCGCAGGCTTGCCCAGTCGCATGAGCAGCATTCCTTTGAGGCGATATAACTCCGCCGTATAGAAACGTTTGCCGCTTTTTTGCGCGGCGCCCAAGGCTTGGGCCAGCGTTTGGAGACCTTCTTCCGGGCGGCCGGCTTTGCCATACGATTCCGCCAACAGCGCCAGAAGATGCGGGCGGAACAATTGCGCCCCGGTCGCCTGCCAAGCTTCGATGCCCTGTTCGATTTGCGCGATCCCGACTTCCTTTTGATCCAATTCCGTCAGCGCCCAACCATACAGAACGGTTGCCATCGCCATGCAAAACGTAAACCCGTGTGCCGTGCAAAGCGTAATCGCTTCTTCGGCAAGCTCGCGCGTGACTTGGATTTCCATTCGCAATTGACTAACCAAAGCCGCAAAAGTGAGCGCAACCGCTAAGCTAAACGGATGCGCCAGCTCCCTTGCCAAAACCATGGCTTCCGCGCTTCTGCGCTGGGCTTGATCGGGATAACCTTGAAACCAAAGAATGCGCGCCAAATAACAGAGGCACAAAATTCCGGAATCGTGGCCGAAGCGGGAAACCATTGTGCTGTGTTGCTGCGTTTCATAACCAGCGAGGCCTTGTTCCAAATTCGCGCGCGCCTCGTCCAAATACCCAAGATGAAAAAGCGCGGTGCCGAGAACGTAATGTGATTCCACCAGCACCGCCGGATTTTCCACGCGCGTGGCGAGTCTCAGCGCATGTTCCGCCAGCTCGCGCGCTTGCTGAAATTCTCCTCGAATCAGATAATAAGCCGAAAGCCCGAGCATCGCAGAATAAAGATGAGGATGCTCGCCCAATTGCACGGCGCGTTCGCGGGCGCGAGCGTAGGTGTGCTCGACTTCGGATGCGGCATAACCCTTGGTCGCCACCAATGCGGATCCTAGCGCAATCAGAAAATCCAGCTCTTGTTGCGCTCTTTCCGGGCTTTCCGCCATGCCGCCAAGCAAGGCGAGTCCCTTGTTGAGATATGGAATCGCTTCATCAGGAAACGAGCGCCGGCTGGCGCGTTGCGCGGCTTGATACCAAAAGGGCACGGCCTGCTCTAAAACTCTGGCTTCAGTATAATGATAAGCAATCAACTCGGGCTTGGCTTCGATCATGTGCGGAAAACGTTCCACCAAAACTTGCGCAATCCGCACGTGATAAAGTTGCCGCGTGCTCTTGAGCAGCGCCTCATAAGCCGTATCGCGAATCAGCGCGTGTTTGAAAACATATTTCGCTTGGGGCGGCTCGCCTTCGGCATGGAGCAACCCCGCGTCAACGAGCCGCGCCAGCTCGGTTTGCAGCGCGACATGATCGAGTTGCGCCACTTGGTGGAGAAGCTCATAACTGAACTCTCGCCCGATCGTCGCGCCAAGTTGTGCGATGTCTTTGACCGTTGCCATGCGATCCAACCGGGCCATGAGCGAATCGTGTAAGGTGGTTGGAATCGCCAACGGAGGCAACGGCCCCGCCAAGGTGAAATGGCTTTTGTGTTCGAGCAGCAGTCCGGATTCCAAAACCATCTTGGTCAGCTCCTCGACAAAAAGCGGAACGCCGTCGGTTTTGGCAACGATCTGTTCGAGCACTTCGTGAGGCAGGCTTTTGCCGTTCGTCAATTTATTCACAAGGTCACGCGTTTGCTGTTGGCGCAAATGTTCGAGTGGGATCGAAATCACGTGTGGGAGGTTTTGCCACGGCGGAATAAAATCCGGGCGGCAGGTGAGCAAGACCATCACCCGCGCGGGCGGCGCTGCTTCGATGAGGCGCGTAATCAATTCCAAAGTCGAGGGATCGATCCAGTGCAGATCTTCGATCACGAACAAGACAGGCTGATGCGCGGCGCGTTGCAGTAGCACCGAAACTAAAGCCGCGACGGTCTTGTGTTTTTGCCGCTCCGGCGCGAGATTCGAGTGCGCATAACTTTCGCCGAGCGTCACGGAGAGCAGAGAGGCGAACAGCGGCGCATTTTCTTGAAGCGGCAAGCCATACTGCACCAAAAAGCCCTCGATCTTTTTCAGCCGTTCGCGCGGAGGATCATTCGGCTCGAAAGCCAAAACCACTCTCTCCAGAAAATCAATGACGGGATAGAACGCGTTATTTTGATGATACGGCGAGCAACGGAATTCCGTGAGCCACGCTTGCGGTTCTTCGGCCACGCGCGCTTTCACGATCTCGATCAGCCGCGATTTGCCGATGCCCGCTTCGCCTTTGAGCAGAACAACATTTCCCGCGCCTTCTTTTGCTTGTTGCCATTGCTGCAGCAGCCGCTCGACTTCGTGTTCGCGTCCCACCAGCGGCGTGAGGCCCGTCATCGCGGCATCGAGGCGAGTGCGGGCCGTGCTTTCATGCAGCACTTGATACACCTGCATGGCTTCCGCGATTCCCTTTAAAGGGCGTGTACCGAGATCTTGGCAGTGAAAAAATCCCGCCACAAGGCGATGCGTCACGTCGCTGATGACAATGGTATTGGGTTCCGCGAGTCCCTCCAGCCGCGCGGCGATATTCGGCGTTTTTCCCAAAGCCAATTGCTCGTGCCGCAGGCCGCCGCCCATTTCTCCAACCACGACGAGTCCGGTGTGAATGCCCAAGCGCACCTCCAACTTGACGCCCACCTTCTGCTGCAGGCCGCGATTGAGTCCCTCCATCGCTTCGACGATTCCCAGTCCGGTGCGCACAGCGCGTTGCGTGTCGTTTTCATGCGCCTTGGGATAGCCGAAATAAACTAAAATCCCGTCGCCGAGGTATTGGGCGATGTGGCCGTCGTAACGCGCGATCACTTTGGCGCACGCGGCTTGGTATTGGCTCACCACCTCGCGCAAATCCTCGGGATCGAGTTGCGCCGAAAGCGCCGTCGAGCCGGCGAGGTCGCAGAACATCACGGTGAGATGCCGGCGCTCGGCCTCCGGCGTCGTTGACTTGGCGGGCAACGCTTTCGCCGGCAATTCTGTAGCGCTTGCAGCCGCGACCGGTTGCGCCATCTGAGCGCCGCACATATCGCAGAACTTGGCTTGCGGCCTCGCCTCGTTGCCGCAGCTCGGACAAACCGGCACCAGCTTCATCCCACACGCTTCGCAAAATTTAGCGCCGGCGCGATTTTCATGTTGGCAGTTGGGGCAGGGCATTTCGCTATATTGGGATTAAGTGAAGCTGTTTCGATATTTTATTTCTAAATTAAGATAAACCTTTGTGTATATAATCATGCAATTGTTCAACAGTACAATTTCTTGTTGGGCTTTATGAAAATTCTCACTTTTGATCAGTCTGAAGTGTATTTTGCCGACTCTTTGGTTGAAAGACTTGTAGTATCTCTTTAACGACATTCTCAACACCATCTTTTGTATCAACCGCCAGTATTCCCGCGAGAGTTGGGGAATATTTGGCAACATCATCTTTCGTAACATTATGCCAGATTGGAAGAATACCTTTATCTTTAGCTATAAGTCCACCCAACTCGCGTTGTGTCCATCCATTTTTTTTAAAAAAATTAGGACTTAAAATTACAACGCCATATCGAGACTCATCCAGGCCAGCATCAATTTTTTTGTGGAGACTATCGCCAATCTTCAATTCGAAGTCGTCATACCAAACCTTAAGTCCAAGATCTCGAAGCTGAAGTACTAGTGGACTTGCAAAATCTTTATCCTCGCTGGCATGACAGATAAACACATCGAATTTGCGATTTGATTCGTTTTTATTCTTAATACTTTCAATCTCACTCTCAGGATTATTGATGTGGCTTAGGCGTGAGGAACTCGTAATAACTTGTCGGATTTTTTTGATATGAAGTGAAATAGTATTTTTAAATTCAACCCGCGCAAGAAAAATAAAAAGTATAAAAGAAAGTACACCCAGTGTACTTACAATTATTAGTGTATTAAATAAAAAATGCTTATCACCCATAAACTTCGGCCTGTTTGGAGATTTTTCATAAAGAATAGTCTGTCCCGACTTGAGTTTAATTACATAATATTGATCTACATCTTCATCAATAGAAGCAATTTCACCGTGAATGCTGCCAGACTTAAAAACAAGCGGTTTTCTTCGTAAATCAACAAAACAACGAATAGAATTTGGAAGCTTTTTATCGATATAACTCAAATCTAAATGATGATAATTCTCATTAGTTCTTTCAGGAGTTCCAACCTTGAAAGGGAGTATTGGGATATAGTCCCGAAGTCGTGCCGGCTTTTGAGTTTTTTCGTCCAAATATATGACTTCAAGTCCGATAGTGTATACTTCTCCTCTCGTACGCAAATTGTATTGAAACCACTGAGATGGGATTCGAAGATCAAGTCCAAATATTTCAATTGCTTTTCGTTGCTCAAACCTCCAACGGGTAGCTTTAGGGTCAAGCTCATCAACTAACTTTTTGGGAAACTCGTTTATGCAAGCTTCATCCAGATACACTTTAATTTTTTGGATATTTACTTTTGGTGGAGTCCATTCCACATAGATGACATTATTTTCAGCGAAGTATGCCCTTAATGCAAGATCACCGCCAAGCAAATTGGAAGAGCACACGAGAACCAAAACTGGCATGTAAATAGCAATGATGCATAAATTTTTAGACGATTTCATCTTCGCTCACGAAAATAGAGTATCCAAGTGTATATGATGCATAAGCAATTAGCAATCCCCAAATTATACTGTTTATTAACCTCTCAATTGCATTGAATTCAGTAAAAGGTAATGAAAGGTTACCTAAAAAGCAGTAAGTTACAAGAAAGGCCAGATGAAAAAAGCATGTTGCTTTTCCTAATTTGAGAGATATTTTTTTATTTCGAGGTTCAAGATAATCTTTGTCTGATACTTCATTATAAACAGAAAGTGAACCGATACTGAATATAATTGTATAATTAAAAAATATTGCAAGGTATGTTTTTAAGATATCAAGAATGTTATGAGGGTAGGGGTAAGGCCAAATTAGACGGGTTAAGATTACTATTATACTCAGAAACAAATAATGAACCAGTACAAGCAAAGAGTCTTCAAGGAAGATCAGAACTAAGAGTAAGCTTATTAATGAAAAAATACGAATAGTCCAGGTGATCGACGGTGTACTCAAATGAGCGATACAAAAAATATAAACGAAACTTCCTGCGGCAAAGGCTACGAATGGAATGCTTATTAAAAATAGGCCACCAGCTTGCGCTTCTTCTAAGATGAAATAAAACAAAACACTGTAAATAAATCCTAAAACTGTAAATGCATATAAAATTGACAATTTATCAACCATCTTTTTATCTAAATTGAGTACTGTATAAAAACCTAGTAAAAAGCCTATTGAAGCAAAACCCAATGGAAATCTCCTTCGATAAAGCGAAGGGTCTGGAAAGACAAATCCATATAACATTCCCGATAGCAATCCGATTATTACAAAGTTAGCAACCAGTTTGTTTTTAACTTTATTTCGTATCAATATAGCAAGAAAAGCAGAGATCAAAACAACAACTGCAAAACTAAAAAGGTTTATTTTTTCATCATTTTTATTGACAGCTTGAGAATTTTGTTCCTTCGAAAACTTACGAAAAAATGTGTTCAATACAACTTTCTTCTTGTGAGTATTGTTTGGAGGAACTTTTTCGACTCTAATATTACCTGTTTCAAGTTTTTCAAATTGAGGGATTCCTCTTCCATTAGAACTATAATAAAGTTGATTATTTGATGTGAGCAGGTACACAAAATATATTTTTTGATTTATCTTGGTCTTGGTGTATTTATTTGTACTTTTTCCTCCATCACCTACACGATCTTCGCCTACAACGGCTATCTCATTGGTAATCTTACTTGGCAATTCAAATCTACTTGTGACCTCATTTCTCATGCCGTTTTTCTGCAAGACAACTATTCTGCTTCCTTTAGGCAAGCTATTGCCTCCCTTGTCTTTTATTGTTAAATTGACCTGTGAATAACCTTGAGAGATATTTATAATAATTACTGTGAAAATTAACCAATGTTTGTAGTTGTAAAAGAAGATAAAACTTCTCATCGAAATATCTCCTGAATCCACTTAGATTAAAAACGTATGCTGTTCAGGATACGTTCTTTATCCTGTTTTTTTTGACTCGGGAATTAACCACTCGGCTACGGTGTGGTATTCATTCCATATGGGCTGGGAGATTCAATCGATATCATCATTGGTCTCTTTAGAAGTAAGTCGTTGTGATTGGAAAGGCTGATTTGTGTCACAAATATGAATGTAGCACAATTTTAGAATTATGCAACTACACGCGCTGCTCTGCCATTGAGGCAGCTTGGCGAGATGTTGAATGGGTCTCGCGCGTCTACCTAGAAAAAAGCGAAACCGGACTTGCGCCGCACGATTCTACTAAATTAGAAAACTCGTTGAACGCTAGTCCGACTTTCACTTTTTATTCACGCCACCGCCTCGCGCACAACTTCCTCACGTGCGTGAACAGAAACCGGCTCATTACCATTCGACGGTGCAACCTCCACTTTCGTAAACCGCACCAGCAGCGTGTAAACCATCGGCACCAGCACCAGCGTCAAAAACGTTGCGAGTCATGCCCATTACGATTCCAAACCAAACGCTTCGCGGGCCACACGGCGAAAGAGCCGGCAAAGCTTGCGAGCTTCCAGCGCCATTTTTTTATCGGCAGATTCACCGGGATAGCGAAAGCCGACGGCAAAACCAGTCAGAAAAATTAACTGCTCCCGAAAAGTCTCCCACAACGGTTCGACGACAAGAACTAAATCCAGAAGCGCTGCTAAAATATGATTTTTAGGAAATTCGATTTCGGCTTCACAGAGGCGGGCCTAGATATTTCTCCGCACATTGCTGGGCATGAAAACACATCGCGTCGTAATTCGGTTTTTTGCGAACGCGCGCCTCACGTTCCATAACTGCAAAATCGCCTTCGGCTTTGGCAACCCACTCAAGCGTCATTGGCTTCATAGAGAGTCTTTCCTTTTGTAAGAATCTCCAGCATGAAACCATCACCCATCTCCAGACGCTCTCGCACTTTTTCAGGCGAACGAACCAGCAGTTCCAATGGAAAAGGCGGCCGAAGCTTCAATTGAATTTCAACCGATTTCGCCACTGCGTCTCTATCCAAAGGTGTAATGACCAACAAATCCACGTCGGAATCCATTGTGGGTTGGCCGTAGGCATACGAGCCGAACAAAATTACCCGGTGGGGTGAAAATTCTTCGCCGAGGCGTTGGGCGTACTCTTGGATTTGTTGAAGTGTGGTCATCATGACAATCCGTTGATACAAAATTTGGTCAAATTTTGTAAGCGCAATTTTAAACGATTCGGAACAAATGAAAGTGAAATCCGGCCCTACCGCCGGCAGGGCCGGATTTCACTAAATTTCCTCACGCCACCGCTTCGCGCACAACTTCTTCGCGCGGATGCAGCGAAACCGGCTCATTGCCATTCGACGGCGTCACTCCCACTTTCGTAAACCGCGCCAGCAGCGTGTAAACCACCGGCACGAGTACCAGCGTCAAAAACGTCGAGAGCAACATGCCGCCGACCACGGCGATGCCGAGTGGACGGCGGGCTTCGGCGCCGGCGCCGAGGCCAATCGCGATGGGCAGAATGCCAAAAATGGTGGAGAATGACGTCATCAGAATCGGGCGCAAGCGAATCGTCGAGGCTTCGGCCACCGCGTCGAACAAACGCTGGCCGCGTTCGCGCAATTGGTTGGAGTATTCAACAATTAGAATCGCGTTCTTGGTGACCAAGCCGATCAACATGATCAAGCCGATTTGCGAGAAGATGTTCATGGTTTGTTTGAACATGAAGAGCGCAATCAACGCGCCGGCAACGGCGAGCGGCACCGAGAACAGAATCGTCAGCGGATGGACGAAGCTTTCGAATTGCGCCGCCAGCACTAAATAAATGAAGAGCACCGCAAATCCGAAGAGAAAATACAGCGCGGTGCTGGATTCGCGAAACTCGCGGGATTGGCCGGTCAAATCGCGTTTGATCGTCGCGGGCAAGCTCGCGTCGGCGATGCGATCAAGATCTTTCAGCGCCTGGCCGAGGCTCACGCCGGGAACCATGCTGGCGGTGATCGTGGCGGAGCGCACGCGGTTGAAGTGGTTCAACTCTTTCGGCGCGACGGATTCTTTAACATTCACGACGTTTGCCAGTTGCACGAGGCCGCCGTTACCGCGCAAATAAATGCTTTCAATGATACTCGGCGTCGCGCGATCCGTAGGCTTGAGTTGCACAATCACGTCGTATTGTTTCGCGCCGCGTTTGAAATTCGTCACCACACGCCCGCCGAGAAACGTTTCGAGCGTGCTGCCGATGTCCGTCACCGAAACGCCGAGGCCGGCGGCGCGCTCGCGGTCAATGGTAATTTCAAGCTGCGGCTTGTTCAAACGCAGATCACTATCCAAGTTGATGAGATAGCCGAGCTGCGAGGCCTGCGCCATCATCGTGCCAACGGCGCTTTGCAACTCTTCATAAGAATCTGCCTGCAACACGTACGACACCGGCGTGAAATTGAAATCCGAAGCCACGCTCGGCGGATTCAACACAAACGCGAGCACGCCGGGAATGGAAAAAAGCTGTGGAAAAAGTTCTTGCACAATTTCCTGTTGTGATTTTTCTCTTTGACTCTCCGGTTTCAATCCCATAAAAACGAAGCCGTTGGTGACGCGGCCGGGGCCGCCGAAACCCACGCCCGTCGCGGTGAAAACGCCGTCGGTCTCGGGACGGCGGAGCATAATTTCTTCGACCTGCCGCATGTAGCGATCGGTGTATTCCAGCGTAGCGCCTTCGGGAGCAATGACGATGCCGAAAGCCGTGCCGCGATCTTCGGTCGGCACCAATTCGCTCGGAAGAAATTTAAAAATGCTGGCGCTCAACGCCACCAGGACCAACGCGATGCCCAGCACCACGACGCGATGCTTGAGCGCGCCGCGCACGATCTTGCCGTAAAGCCGTTCCAACCCGTCGAAGAACGCATCAAACGAACGCGCCGCCCAGCTCGTGCTCGTGTGATGCAGCGGCTTCAACATACGCGAGCACAACATCGGCGTCAAGGTCAACGCGACGAAGCCGGAGATCAGCACGGAAACTGCGACGGCCACGCCGAACTCATTGAAGAGGCGGCCCACGTTGCCGCTGAGAAAAGCGAGCGGCACGAAAACGGCGACGAGTGTAATCGTCGTCGCCAAAACCGCGAAGCCGATTTCTTTGGAGCCGTCGATCGCGGCCTGCCAGCGCGATTTACCCATCTCCATGTGGCGATAAACATTTTCGAGCACGACGATGGCGTCATCGACGACGAGGCCAATGGCGAGCACCAAGGCCAGCAGCGTGAGAATGTTGA
>CAYUVM010000019.1:0-19642 GCA_964447935.1 uncultured Cytophagia bacterium
TTTACCTTATTTGTTGTAATCTCACGCCGCGTGCCATATTGCTTCGATGGAATGCAAAATTAACTTTCAGTTCGGAGGAGTACATGAAACGTTTCGTCTCGTTTGTCGTGTTTGTGCTGTGCTTGTCGTGGTTGGGTTTGCGAGCGGCAAATGCGAGTCCGGAAAAAGAAATCATGGCCGTGCTGGCGATTCCCGCCGGTTTGGCGGCCTCGCCGGGTGACACCTTGATGGTCCCCGTTTTTATCACCACTTTTCAACCGCTGGTGGCTGCGAAGCTCACCATCGAGTTTGATAATAAGGATTTCAAATTTCTTAACGCGATAACCGGCCCGGACGGCGTCGGCTTCGCGATTGATTTCCAAGCGTCGCTCCCGGCAAAAATTATCACTACTGGGGCCAATGATCATGTGGCCATCAATGTTTCCAGCGAGGGCTTTAATTTTTTATACGGCAGTGACCTGAATGTGCTGTTTCTCGCTTTTAAAGTCGTGGGCACGGCCGGCGGGGTTTCCCCATTTGCTTTTAATCCCGACACCACCGAAACGGAATTGACAACCGACGCCGCCATGAAATTGAACGGCGGCAGTTTGGAGTTCGTCAATGGCAGCGGCACGATTACCAACGTCGCCGCATTAAGCATTCCTGGCGGCTTCAGCATTGCCAAAGCCGAAACGTTGGTGGTGCCGGTACGCCTTTCTTCCGTCAAACCGATTGGGCTGGCGCAGATCGCCTTGGAATACGACAAGAACGATCTTAAATTTCTGGGCGCACAAACCGGCGCCGATGCCGCCGGCTTTTCCATTCTTGTCGAGCCTGCCCCCAGTTTTGCGCCGAGCGCGCCGGGCGTCAATCAAAACGTGCTGATCACTTTGTACAGCGGCGCTACGGCTATCATCGGTTCAGACAAAACCGTCGCGACCCTGAGTTTTCAAGCGCTCGGCGAAGTCGGCGGCAACTCGCCGCTGGCTTTTGATCGCCGGCCGCAACACACGGCGCTCTCGACCACGGATCTCGTTGATTTGACCGGCGCGGATCTCGCGTTTCGCCATGGCGACGCCACGATTTTGCCGCCGCTGGTGAAATTAAGCGGCAATGTGGTTTATCGCAACACCAACACTCGCGTCTCCGGCGCGGTGATCACCGTCTCCGGCGCCAATGCGACGACAAATACCAACGGTGTCTACTTGAGTCGCAGAGTGTCACAAAGCACCTACACGCTGCGGGCCAGCAAAACTGGCGATCTGCGCGGAGCCATTCAGGGTTCTGATGTGCTCATGATTTTGCGCGCCACGAGCTTGGTGGATTCATTGCAGGGCGAACAAAATTTTGCCGCGGATGTCACCCGTGACGGTCGTGTCACCGTGTCCGACGCGCTGGCGGTGTTGCGTTTTCTCGCCGGGCAAACGACGGGAATCGGCCATGTCGGCGAGTGGATTTTTCAACCGGAATTTTACACGCTGTTTGTGCAAAGTGACACCACGCATAATTTCAACACCCTTTTGTTGGGTGATGTGAACGGCAACTGGGCAGCGACCGGCAGTTTGGAGAAAGCGGCGGCGCTACCCGTGGCCACCATTGCTTTGGGCGAATGGCGGGAAGACGGCGACAATCTTTATTTGACGCTGCGTGCCGGCAAAGAGGGGCGGGTTTTCACGGCGCTGGCGAGTTTGGCGTTACCTGCGGACCTCGGCAAAGCGTTGCGTTTTGCGCCGTCACGCTCGGATGTGGTGGCGGTGACGAATGATGTTGCAAAGCAAGATTGGCGTTTGGCGCTGGTCAGTGTGGCGGGCTTTGCGCCGGAAGAGAAAATCGGCGAGTTGGTGGTGTCACGCGCCATGGCGAATGGCCGCCGTAACTGGCGATTGAAATCCGCGGAGGTGAACGATTGGCCGCAAAAAATTGCCGCGCTGGACGACGATAATACGATTCCGGCAGAATATGTGTTGTCGCAAAATTATCCGAACCCTTTTAACCCCACGACGTGGATAACGTTCGGCATTCCCGCACAAGTTGGTGAGGTTGAGGTCCGATTGGACATTTTCACGATTGACGGCCGGCTCGTGCGGTCGCTGGTACAAAATAAACTGTTGCCGGGAACGCATCGCGTGCAATGGGACAGCCGCGACAATCTCGGCGCCGCCGTGCCAACGGGCGTCTATTTCTACCGCATTCGCGCCGGCGAATTTACCGCCAGCCGCAAGCTCGCGCTGGTCAAATAAGAAACACAATACTTCTCAGAAACTTACTGACCGATCACTTTTTATTCGCAAAAGATTGAAGCGCAAAACACTTTAAGTGACCGGTCAGTTTCTTCAAAAGAACTCCCACAGGATTATGGTGATTTTTATCTTGTGGGAGTTCTTTTTTAGGGTATAACTTTTGCTTAATTTTTGTTACAGTTTTGCCACGATGGTGATAAATTCAGCATTTACTATAGATGAATGCGCTACATCTGCTGCATTCTTGGGACAGATTGCTGGCTTGGTTTGATACACTGTTTTACGATTAAACAGTGACGGTGACAAACTTCTTGCAGCTTTCTGACTCGCTTTAATATTTTTACAAGGAGGAACATTTTATGAAGTCAACAATTAAGGTTCTCATCTTTGCCCTTTGCTTTGGCGCGATGAGTAATGTGGTGTGGGGGCAGCAGCATTTCCCTTACCGAACCCACCAGGATGGTAACTGGAGTGACCCGAACACATGGGAGGAAGTGAACCCGCAAGGGGGGGTAATATACCCTGCCAAGCCACCAAGCAATTTTTATGACTGGGGTCAGATACTTGTTAGTCACAACGTTACTATGGATGTTGATGAGTTGCTTATAGACGAGCTTCGGGTTACAGGGACACTTGACGTGACGGGTACTTTGATAATCAACAATGGAGCTCCGCCTTATGATATGATTCTTGGTTCGGCCTTTCCTTTTACTTTGGGTCGCCTGAAGAATTGCGGAAATATCAAGGTCAATGAAGGTGCAAAGGTTGACGCATGGCTGTCAGATTGGCGGACTTATAATTGCAGTAGCACGGCAGCATCCACAAACTCCCTCAGTTCGGCTTCCATAATCAACCACGGCGAAATCAGAATGGGGAGTTTTACGTACAGCGGTGGCTCGGTGAGAGGGAATCCTTTTCTCTACGATCCTAGTTCTGCTGCCACACTGGTGCTGGAGCAAGCGGCTGACGATACAAGCATGGCCACTTTCTGGCCAGCCACAAATGGTCCGGCCAACATAACCGTGAAGGGTAATGTTACGCTGAATGGAGCGCGGACGATAAGAGGTACTTTGCAATTAGAAGGCTCCTCGGCGGTTATCAACAACCTCGGGGAAATACTAATCGAAGGGACGTTTTTGCGTGGGCTGGGGTCTGGGTCGGTGACTGGCAACGCTTTTCGCTACGGAGCAAATGGCTCTCTGACGCTTACTAACTCCTATGGCAACGTGGATGTCATTGACAGCGAAAACCTCTTTTGGCCAGCCACCAATGGCCCGGCAAACGTAACCATCTTGTGTGATGTCAGGTTGAATTCAAAGCGGATTGTCGCGGGCACTTTAGATGTTCCTATCACCTTTCATGTGGTTGATACGCTTATAACGAATGGAATGACAAAAGTTACCGGGGGACTCTACGTTGTGGGTACACTCATCAACAATGGAACAATGCAAGCCCTCACCGGCGGGGTTGAAGTTTCCGGAAAGCTTACGAACAATGGGACGGCACAACTGAACTTTTTCACGCTTAACCCGGGCGGCGTGGTTAGTGGTAAAGATTTTGTTTATGACAAGAATAGGGGCGGTACGCTCATCTTGAATACCTCCTATAACATCAACGATAGTACCCCTTTTTGGCCACGCCAGAATGCCCCTGCCAACGTAACCATTTCAAATTCCATCAGTGTCACCGTGAATGCGGCCCGGTCTGTAAGCGGTAGCCTACAAATCATTGGGACACTTCAAGTTGCTGATACGCTGACGACCAACACAACGGTTGGCGGCGGAACACTCCAGGTCGATGGAGCGCTCATCGCCAATGGCAGGACAAGTATAAAGACGCTCCTGGTTGCTGGAACGGCCACAAACTATGGGACAATGGAAAACAATGGAACGTACCAAATTTCTGGAACGCTCACAAACCATGCGACGATAACCAGCTATGGCCCGTGCGAGGTTTCCGGGACGTTGATTAACTATGGAACACAAAGCTTTCACACGTGCGAAGTTTCAGGAACATTTACAAATAATGGAGCGACGCAGATTAATTTTACGTTCCAACTCGATCAAGGAAGTGCCGTGAACGGCAGTGACTTTACCTATGGCGGAAATGGAACACTGGTGTTCAATAACTCCTCGGGCGCATACGACGTTAGCAGTGGCAGCGTGTTCTGGCCAAAAACCGATAGTCCGGTAAATGTAATTTTGCAAGGTGCGGGTGGTATTACGATGAACGTTGCCCGCACCGTGCAGCAATTCGAAGCAGCCGCGGCAGTAACGAATGCCGACAGCCTAACGATCACCGGCACGGTTGTTATCAACACCGGGGGGGCTTTCGACTCACCTCCGACCTACAACGGTGAGCCAACACTCGTCTATAGCGCGAATGGCTTATATGATGTGGGCATGGAATGGGGCCGTGGAACCGCCGTCGGTGCCGGCGTTCCGATGAATGTTATGATCAATAACGGTGCCACCGTAAATATGCCGAGTACTCCACGAACGTGCCCGGGTTATCTTCGCAACTATGGAACACTGGTGCTGAACACAACGCCCGGCGCGGATCTCAGCGTTGGCGGCGACTGGGAGAATGGTGGTAGCTTCGAACCCAACTCGAGGGCTGTAATATTTAACGGAACAACAGAACAAACCCTCGGCCCCGCCAGGCAAATGAATACGTTTGATTATCTTACTGTCAACAACCCGGCCGGCATTTTAGTGGAAGGTCAACCAGAAGGTTCAGAAGTCAGCGAAGAAATTGCTTCCGTAACCGTGCAGCAGGCGCTGACATTCATTGCCGGTAACCTTCGGCTTCGATGGGGACACCTGACGCTTTCAGGCTCGGTGAGCGGACCTTCAATCAACCGCCATGTCGTCACTTACGACAAAGGTCGAGTCGTGCGCTCCATTGCCGGAGGCGGCAGCTTTCAATTCCCGGTCGGTCCAACCGAAACGAGTTATAATCCATTGACGATTTCACTCGCTCCCACCGATACGACGGAAACGTTCAGTGTTCGGGTTGACAGCACCATCAACATCGGCGCACCGGAAGACTCTTTGTTTGTGCAACGCACGTGGGATATTCAAGAAGAAACGCCGGGTGATAATCACGCCGCGCTCACCTTTCAATGGGCCAAAGCTGACGAAGGCAAGAAATTTCTGCGCAACGTTTCTTATACTTATCTTGACAACGCCGTCGTTGCGCGCAACAGCAGCGCTTCAGGAACAAATCCATATCTCGCGAGCACCACACCGGGCTTTCCCTGCATCGAGTTCTCATTATACACTGTTGGCACGCCCGAAAACGTGACGACAGTTAAAGAGCCGCAAGGCGAAATTCCCAAGATGTTCATGTTGGGCCAAAATTATCCCAATCCGTTCAACCCCGCCACCACGATTCGATATGCAACCACCAAACCCGGCCAGGTGTTGTTAAAAGTATATAACCTTGCCGGCAAAGAAATCGAGGTGTTGGTGAATGAAAAACAACCGGCCGGCGAACATAAAATTCGCTGGAATCCGATTGGTTTGCCGAGCGGCGTTTATTTTTATCGCTTGCAAGCCGGAGAATTTACGGCGACGAAAAAGCTTATTCTGTTGCAATAGTCATAGCCTGGCGAGTTTTAGTTTGATTATGGCTGCGTAAAGCGTCAGATCAAAAATAATCCCGACGTTACGGCGGTTTGTCAATCAAATTTTAGAAGGCCGGTGGTTTCAATCACCGGCCTTTTTATTTTATAGAGCAGAAAATGCTTGTTGTTTTTTGTTGTGAAATTTTTTATGTTATGTCAAATTTAAAAAGGGAGCCCGATGTTCAAAAACTGACTTGATTATGAACACTCACCAGCCTCAATAAACGATACCATAAATCTGCTATACCCGTCAAAATTTTATGATGAAAAAAATTGGTTTTTCCCAATTGGCCGCATTTGCGTTTGTTTTTGTGCTTGCCGCCAATGCGCAGCAGACGCAGCGCCGTTTCGGTTTCGAATATAACGACATTGAGCCGTGGGGTCACCCCAAACATGAACTGCTGCTGGGCAAACTGGCACAAGCCGCGCCCGGCGGTGATATAAATTTGAACGGCTTCGGCAACTGGGCCGCGATGCAATCCGGCCCCAATGCTCCGATCAATTTTGTGAACACAGATTCCGTGGTTCGGCTTTTGGGACGGCATGGCTTTGCCCTCGCGTTGAATCTCTCGCCCAATGCAGAGTGGGCTTTTCCCAACAAACCGGATTGCCAGTACGGGCTTCTCGAAACCAAAGATTGCGCGCCGGAGCCAGCCTTTGAACAACATTGGATCAATTTCATCAAAGCATTTGTCGAGCGCTACGACGGCGACGGCGTGCAGGACATGCCGGGCTTGCAGCAGCCGGTGCGGCATTACATTATGACTGGTGAAATTAAATTTGGCCAGGAAGGCACGGGCGATGACAGAAAGGGGCCGTTCTGGTATGACACCATTGGCAATCTTTTGCGCTTCCATCGAATCACTTATCGCGCGATTCACGACGCCGATCCTTCGGGCAATTCCAAGCTGGTTTCGAGCGGCGCGGTGTTGTGGGATCTCTACGCCGATTTTCCGGATTACCCGCAATTCGATCCGGCCAGCGCGCAGAGTTTGATTCAACGGCGGCTGCGCGGTGAAAATTTCAAAGGCAGAATGTACACCGCCGGCTGGGACAGTTTAAAAAAAATGCTCGCCAGTTTTGGCAATGATGCGGACGGTGTTGAGTGCGATTATATCGGCTGGCATCCGCATTTCAGTTGGCGGACCATCGACCAGGAATTTCAATTCATTCGCGCGCACGCGGCCAACAAGCCGATTTATGTCGATGACATGTGGTCGAATATTTTTCCGGTCGGCCGTTTCGGGCCGCCGCCGTTGATTCCCGGCGAAGCCCAATTCAACGCGCCGCAAAATATTTTTGCTTCGCTCGAATGGATCAAGCGCATTCACGGCGATTTCCCCAATGCGATCGTCACCGGCGGCGATCCGCATCGCGATCTTTTTGACAAATTGAACGCGGGTAATCAAACCGCTTTGAATTGGTACTACGCCAATGGCGCACGCCGGCTGGTCAAATCGTTTGCCTCGGCATTTGGCGAAGGCGCGGTCGCCGCCAATTTTTCCGGCACCAACGATCTCTCGAAAGACTCGCCTTTGGGCGCGCTCATCGGGCGCGGCTCGCTGGTCGGCTGGATCAATCTCACCGGCACGCAGCCGGAAAATTATGCCGAGAAGCCGCAATATTACACCTACAAATTACTCGTGGAAAAATTGCGCGATTTCACCGCCGTCACTGAAATTACAGTGAGCAGCAACCCGCGCACGCGCGTTTATAAATTTGATCGCCCGCGCGGCCCGATTTATGTTTTATGGAGCGAAACTGGCGACGCCCCACCGAATCTCGATTATCGCATTGCCACCGGCGAAACGGTAACTTTTCCAGTGGAAAGCGAGGCTCTGCTGTTGACGCGCATCGTTACCGACCTTGCGAATATTCAGCCGCGTGTTGAAAACTTCGCCGCGCCGAATCGTCGTGTCACGATTCAATTGGGATATGAGCCGATCTTTCTTGAGGGCATAACGGTTGAGGTGGCGGCGCCGCAAATTAGTTTGCCGGCGACGTTTGCGCTGGAGCAAAATATGCCGAATCCGTTTTATCCATCAACAACGATTCGTTTTAGTGTACCTGCTACCGCGCAGGTGACGGTGGCAATCTACAACATGCTTGGCCAAAAAGTGCGGACACTCACCGCTGGCAGAATTGAAGCCGGATATCATCAACTGGTGTGGGATGGCCGGAATGATGGTGGCAAGCCGGCTGCGAGCGGTGTGTACTTTCTGCAAATGCGGGCTTCGGCAAAAAATGCCAACGCAGAATTTGTGCGGACGAGAAAATTAGTGTTGATGGAATAGGGCCAAAAGCGTAAAACGTAATGCAGGAAGCTTACGTTTTATGCTTTGCGAATGACGTAAAATGTTGCCGTTAAATTTTGTCCAGAATCTTCAAATAATCAAACGCCACCTGCGCGCGAACCTCGGAGAGTTTGACCCAGCGCGCGCGACCCTCGCCGGAGTCGCGCAAATTACCGCTGCTGATGCGGGCTTCGTAAACAATGTCCACCGCGTGCAGCCAAATGCCGGGGCGTTTGCCGGACAGCGTGCCGAGAATTTTGACAATCTCAACGTCCACCCCGGTTTCTTCTTTCACCTCGCGGCGTGCCGCCTCTTCCGCGATTTCGCCTTGTTTGATGTGGCCCCCGGGCAGGCCGAGGCCGTTGCCGTCCCGGCGCTCAAGCAGCAAAATTTTTTCGCCGTCGCGAATCACCACGGCCACGCAAGCAAACGGCGCCCATTCGCCAAGCGTTAAAACGTAAAGGATTCGTTGTAATAGCGCCAGAATAAAACGCAGGGTTAAAAAAATAAATTTCATTGCTTTCACTCTTCCCGCTCGTTGCCCGCCGTTCGTTTGAAATTAACAATGCCTTCCAACAGCGCTGGCAAATCGCGCGTCGCGATCATCGGCGTGCGGCATTTGATCGTCACTTCCAACGCCGTTTTGTTGGTCAAATTGACTTCCGGCACGGCCGTATTTTGTTTTAAAATCGCGCGCGTCTTGGGCCAACGCGCGAACGCCGTGTTGATCGCCGTTGCAATTTGCTCGCCGACGCGATTCGCCGGATAGATCGTGCTTTGCACCAGCAGCGAATCGGTGTCGCTGCGGCGATAATTGATTTTGAGATACCAACCCTCGGCGAGTTGGTTGACTTTTTCAACTCGCGCCGGAACCGGCAACCCGGTTTCATTTTCTCGCACCAGCGTCACGTTGGAACCAGCCCACCGCAGCGTGTCAGCCAGAAGAGTTACCAATGCGAGATTCGCGTTTGCGGTCGTGATAGTGTTATCAAAAACATCGCCGCTTTCATTCCCGCCGAGCGCTGCATCGAGAATGATCGCTTCGTTGTGCAAGATTCCCGCTAAATTGGCGCGCAAGCGCATCGGCACCACCGCGCTGCGGCTGGCTTCGATCATGATGATTCTGCTTTCACGCGCATAACCTTTTGCCGCTGCCGAGATCTTGTGCGGGCCGGGCGAAATGTTTTCAACAAAGAAACCGCCGTTGGCATCCCGCCGCGCATTTAGCGAATCATCGACGATAACGGTGGCGGCTGCCAATTTTGTTTTGCTCGAATCATCAACGACCACGCCGCTCAACACCCGCTGCGCATCGGGCGCCACAAGTTCTATCGTAAGTGTGTCACTGCGATTGTCCGCCGTCGCGATAATTTTCGCTGAACCGATTTCTGCCGCCGCTTGATAATAAACGACGGCGCTGCTATTTTTTAATTGCATTGTCGCCGGCGCAATCGCGCCACGCGTCGTTTGCAAACGCACGGTGGTGCCATCCCAAACCGGTTGTTGCTCGGCGTCAAAAAGTTTCAAGCGTATCGGCATCATCGCCACTCCGTCGGCGGGCAAATGTTGGGTTGGCGTCTCAAATGTGATGTTCGCTGCCGGCGCTGCAATCACCAGCGTATCAACACGCGGCAGATTATGATTTTTGAACAAATTCTGAACGTCAACCTGCAGGAGGTGCGGGCCGTTTGCCAGCGCCGAATCCGGACGGAAGCGCAGTTTCCGGTTGCGCATATCCATTTGCGCCGCGACGATTTTTCCATCGATTTTTAACGAAGCCGATTGGGCATAAATCAACAACTGGCGCGCGCCGCGGCCGCCGCGTTCGGTGATGCCGTCTGCAAGTTCGTAAACCACTTCCGGCTTTTTATCGCGTGAAATTCCTGCCGGCTGCGCGAGTTTCGCGCTCGGAATGCCGCCCGCCGCCCAACGCGCCAACCCGAGGAAAATACCGTAAGCCTCGCGGCGGTTGTACGACAATTGGGTTAATCTTTTTTCTTCCGCCGAATTGGAATAAAATGAAGATTCCAGCAACACCGCCGGAATTTTTGACGTGCGCAACAACCCAAAGCCGTCGGGATAAATCAGCTTGTCCGTGAGCAAGCCGTCGTTCGCCACTTGCGGCAGCCGCAACGCCTCGACTAGGCCAAAATAAATATTTCGCGCCAAATCCATGCTCGCCGGCGAATAGTCGGGATGCAGGTGATAATAAACTGAAGCATAATTTGTCTGCGAATTATCCGCAGCATTGTGGTGCAGCGAAATCATAAAATCGCAACCGGCGGCGCCGGCGATCTCGTTGCGCTCGCGCAGTGAGATAAAGCGATCATCAACGCGCGTCAGCACTACTTTGGCGCCGGCTTGCTCCAAAAACTCTTTGAGAAAAAACGCCACGTTGAGGTTCATCACGGATTCTTCTTTTCCCGTCGGGCCGCGTTTGTAGCCGGGCAGATGTGACATGCCGCCGTGGCCGGGATCGAGCGCGATTTTAAACGACGCCAGATTTTGGGCAAACGGGGGAATCGTATATTGCGCCTTCGGCAATTCGGTCCAGTCGCGCAATTTTAGCTTCGCGCCGGCGCAACCGGCGAGCAGGAGTGCCGCCGCAAGAACGGCAGTGGGGAATTTCGATTTCATAGAAAATGGCCTTTGAACATTTTTCCGGAAGCTTGGAACGATGCTTCTGAATATAACAATTTTTTTGCCATTTTCAGCAAGGATGTTTATTTTGGTAAATGCGACCGTTTTGTACTTGCTGTTGCCATTTTAAATAACCAGCAGCAAATTGGCCTTTTATTGCAAATAAAATATGAACCCTTCCAGTCGTCTTCGTCAAGCAGCAATTTCTCTCCGCAAACAGTATTGGTTTGTTCGAGTGGTGATTTTAGCCGTGCTGTTGTTTGGTTTGTTGGCTTTGTTTGCGCGCGCGCCGCAACTGGTTGAAAATTTTTATACGCGCTTTTTTTTTGCCGGGGTTGCGAAGTTGCTATCGGGTTTTACGGGCGTTTTGCCGTTTTCGCTTTCCGAAGTGGCGCTGTATGCCGCGATTCTTGCTGCAGTATTTTGGCTGATCCGAGGGATTTGGCGACGACGCTTCGTCCGCACAACACTGGAATTATTGGCCGGCGCAATTGTCGCCGTGGCGTGGTTTTATTTTTCGTGGGGATTCAATTATTTGCGCCCCGAAATTTCACAGCAATTGCAGTTCGATGCCGCCGCGCCCGACAGTCTCACGCTGCGCGAGAATTTTCTCTGGTGCCTTGAAAAAGCCAATGCGAGCTGGCAACCGATGCCGTCAATTAACCTGTCCGCGCTCGACCAAGAAATCGAGCGCCGTTACGCCGACGTTTTTACGGAATTGAAGTTGCCGAAAATTTCGGGAAATTGGCCGCCTAAATTTTTGCTCGTGCCGCAACTTTTGGATTACACACTCACCTCGGGGATCTTCGGGCCGTTTTTTCACGAGGTGCATCTCAATTCGCATCTGCTGCCGGTCGAACTGCCGTTTGTGCTGGCGCATGAAAAAGCGCACGGGCGCGGTTTCGCGCGCGAATCCGAGGCGAGTTTTATTGCGCTGCTCGTTTGCCTGCGCAGCGACGATCCGGCGATTCAATATTCGGCGTATTTTTCCGTGTTGGGCCGTTTCCGTTCGCGATATCGCGCGTATGCCGATTACGATTCGCTCAAAAAATCCATTCGTCCAGAAATCGTCGCCGACGCGCAAGCCGTCTGGAGCCGGATCGAAAAATACATGGGCCCGCTCGCCGAATTCTCGCATAAGACTTATGATGTTTATTTACGCGCCAATCAAGTTAAAGGCGGCGCCGAGAATTATTCGGACGTGGTGGATTTAGTGGCGGGCTGGCGGAAGAAGCGAAAAATTTTTGGCGAAATTATTCGTTAATCGCCGGCAGGGTGTTGAGGTTGACCAATTCCAATCCCTCAACACGATCAAAATGGCGGATGTTGACGGTCAACAACGGAACATCGTGCACCAGGCAGGTGGCAGCAATGAAAGTGTCTTTAATGCCGATTTGTAAATTTTGGCGGATAAGATTTGCCTCCAATTCAGCAGCTTTTCGTGCAATTGTTTCAGTCAGCGGTAGAATACTAAAACTGACTTGAAATGCGTCAAGATCGGATGGTCGGCGGGCGCGGTATGCTCCAAACTCAATTTCATAAACGCTAATGGTGGTTAAATGAGGATAATATAAGAGGAGAGATCGCGAAAAAAATGAATTGCGCTTATTCTGAACCCGAACATGCTGAATGAGCATGGACGTATCTAAGACAGCGTCTCGGTGCGCCATTGTTGCCATTCTCGCTCCAATTCATCAAAAGCCTTGTCAATTTCAGGGTTGTCAGCCCACATGCCTAATGTTTTATCGGCAAATTTCTGAACTTTTTTAAGACTAGGTCTTCGCTTTAAAGTAGTTTTGCCATTTTGTCCATTCTGATGAATTGAAATCCTGACGGTCTTTTTTCCCGTTTTGGCAATTTCATCATACTTGGATTTGGATATTTTCAAATAAGGCTTCTTTGCCAATTTTGCTGTCGTCATACGATGCCTCAAATTTTTATTTACCAATATTAGCAAGTTTTGGGGCGATTAGCAAGCTTTTTTATCGTATCGGTTGACGCGATGCAATCCCCTCTAACACTTTTTCCAAGCGCGCCGGAATTTCCACCGGCGCGTTTTTATATTTCGAAATCACCTCATTTAATTGCGCTTGATGATAACGAATTTTGAATTCCGGAAATTTCAAGCCATTCGCGGTTGAAATCACGACGACGCAGTCGCGCTTTTTAATCTCGCCGCGTTCGACGAGCTTGATTAGCGCCGCCAGCGCGACGCCAGTGTGCGGGCAATTGAACAGGCCGCCTTTGTCGCCGAGGGCGGCGGCGTTCGCCAGTTCGTCTTCATTCGCCTGCTCGACGATGCCGTTAAATTCTCTCAGCATCGCAATCGCTTTTTTAACGCTCACCGGAGCGCCGATTTGAATCGCGCTGGCGGCGGTCGGCTCGGCGCGTTTGGGATGAAATTCGCGGAAGCCGGTTTGGTAGCTTTCATACAAAGGATTCGCTTTCTCGGCTTGCGCGCAAACGAGTCTGGGCAGGCGGTCGATCAAGCCGAGATCGCGCAGCAGCAGAAAGCCGCGGCCGATGGCCGAAATGTTACCGAGATTGCCGCCGGGCACGATCACCCAATCCGGAATTTGCCAGTCGAGTTGCTGGGTGATCTCAATCGCAATGGTTTTCTGCCCTTCCAGCCGCAGCGAGTTCATCGAGTTGGCCAAGTAAATATCGGGGCGTTTCGCGAGTTCCTTCACAATCGCCATGCAGCCGTCGAAATCCGTATCGAGCGCCAGCGTCAGCGCGCCGTTGGCAATGGGCTGAATGAGCTGCGCCGCGCTGATTTTATTTTTGGGCAATAGCACCACCGCCGGAATGCCCGCCGCCGCACAGTATGCGGCAAGCGACGCTGAGGTGTCGCCGGTCGAAGCGCAAACCACGGCGCGAATTGTGGCGCCGTTCGCGATCATTTGTTTGACCTGCGACACCAGCACGGTCATGCCCAAATCTTTGAACGAGCCGGAGTGGCTGTTGCCGCATTGTTTCACCCACAGATTTTCCAGCCCGAGCCATTTGCCAAAACGCGCCGCGCGCAGGAGGTGTGTCGCGCCCTCGCCGAGCGAGACGATGTTCTCGTCGGCAATATGCGGATTCACCCATTCCTTTTTGCCCCAAATGCCGGAATCATACGGCCATTCCGTGGATTTGTAGCGACGCTCGAAAATCTCTCTCCATTCGACTGGGGAGGTTTGTTTCAACGCAGCGAGATCGTGGCGCACTTCGAGCAGATCGCCGCAGGTGGGGCAATGGTAGATGATGGTGTCGAGGCTGTGTGCGCCGGGA
Organism: uncultured Cytophagia bacterium; assembly: GCA_964447935.1. Classification (GTDB taxonomy): domain Bacteria; phylum Zhuqueibacterota; class Zhuqueibacteria; order Zhuqueibacterales; family Zhuqueibacteraceae; genus Zhuqueibacter. The sequence continues at coordinate 14,058 of CAYUVM010000019.1, forward strand.
CAGTTGTTGATGCAATGATAGCGGGCGGTGTAGTTTTGCATATTTAAAATAGGTTCTTAGTTTCGCTCGTAGTTACGCCTTTAGGCGTCGATCGTGTAAACTTAGGAAATGCTTCAAAGAAAGCAAAGATTCTTTTCGTTGCAAAGTTATGATGCCTGAAGGCATCACTACAAACCACTACAAGCTAAAGTTCGTAGTTACGCCTTTAGGCGTCAAGGGTGTGAAATTAAAAAATTCTTTTAAAACTTAAAGAGGCTCTTAATTTGAACCTTGTTATGCCTAAAGGCATCACTACAAACTACTATAAACTAAAATACATCCCACTTGTCGCCGTAATTTTTGAGTGGATATTTTTTCCAAATTTCAACCAGCCAGTCGCGTCCTTTTTCTTCCAAATACCAATGAAAGCTTGACCATTGCCAGTCGTCCATGCGCTTGGTATAGCCATGCCGTACCGGGTTGTAATGAATGTAGTTCACCGTGGTGAAATAATGCGCTTCGCTGCGGATCATGCGATCGTTAAATTTATACCAGACTTTGCGTCCAACTTGATTGTCTTCCAGATTCCATTGGCGCGAGGTGGCGCCGTGCAGGCGATTGAAAAGGAGGGAAAGCTTCGGGAAAATTGGCACGTAGGTCATTATATGATAGTGATTGGCCAGAAACACCCAAGCTGCAACTTCAATTCCGGCTTCTTGAAAGTTTTTCAAGGTCAATTTTTGAAATTCCGAGCGGCGTTCAGCGCTGGCCATGATACGGCAGTGCTCAAAGTTCGCTGCTGTAAGAAGATAGTATGTTTTTTCTTGAAGCGGGTGCGGCGGCGAGTGCAAAGGATAGCCTTTGGCGGCGCGCAAGCGCACGATGGCTTCACGTTGTTCCGGCGTCATGCGGCGATAATCGTAAGGCATAACGATCTCCCAGTTTTTAAGAATTGAAGTTTTAGGTTCGTAGTGACGCCTTCAGGCGTTACATTTTGCAATTTATTGAAAAGAGCTTTTAATTCCCACGCGCCATGCCAGAAGGCATCACTACAAACGATCAAATGTTCGTAGTTGCGCCTTTAGGCGTTAAGCTTGGAAACCATAGGAGAAGTGCTAAAAATTAAAAAATTTCATTTATCGGGCAGTGGACGCCTGAAGGCGTTACTACGAACAACTCGCCCCTCTGGACTCCCCCAGAGAACAGAACTTCAGAGTACCAGAGTTCAGAGCAACAGAGCTCAGAGTAATGGGCGCGCCGCCGACAAACGGAAACCGATGTAACTGACCCGGTAGTACGGATTGAACCTGTAGCGATTGGCGCAGCGCACGTCCCTGTCACTATTGTAGAACGCGCCGCCGCGCAGAACACGGATGATATCACGCGACGCTTCCAAATTTTCACGGCCATCATGCGGAACATACGGATAAATAAAATCTGGCTTTTGCCAATCTTTTCCCCACAAACTACGCGTCCATTCCCACACGTTGCCGCTCATTTCTTCGCAGCCGTACGGGCTGGCGCCCGGTGAAAAACACCCCACCGTGTTCGTGGCGCCGATTTTCGTTTCGGTATAATTGGCGCAGTTCAGATTGGCCTCATCGCCCCACGGATAGCGACGCTGGGGCGCATCATTGCGAATCAGGAATTTCTCAACCTCGTGCTGGGTTTGAATTTTCTCAAGAGAACTTATCAACGCTGTTGATAAAATTTTTTCGCCGCCGCGCGCGGCTTTTTCCCATTCGGCTTCGGAAGGCAATTTAAATTGCAGTTGCCAGTTTTTCTCGTGCCCCATTTCCGTCAACCAGCGCGTGAACGCCAGCATCTCGTACCACGTGAGGCCCACCACCGGATGATTGGGCAAATTAAACGGCGTACCGAAATCATAAGGCTGCGAGCGTGGTTTGTCATCGTTATAAGCTTTAACTTGACCATCTTGCCAAACCTTTACCGCTTTGGCTTCCGGCCAGTAGCGCTCGATTTTGTAGCCGCCGGCTTGCACAAATGCCGCGAACTGCGCGTTGGTCACGGGATAGCGCGACAGCCAGTAATCATCATTCAAATGCTCGTTGCAATGCAATTCTTTTTCTTCACCCATCCAAAACGGGCCGGCAGGAACGAGACAAAATTGCATTTGGTCAATTGTCATCACTTCCTCGCGCGGATCGCCGAGGTGTGCGAGTGTATTGCCGGCGAGGGCGCGCTCGATGGCGGGAAAATCACTGCGTGGCAAAATGTGCAGGAGTCCTTGTTGCACGCGCGTTTTTTTATCGCGGTTGCGCGCGCTGATCTGGTTGAGATCGGCCATCTCCACCAACGCCTGTCCGGCCAAATGCGCGCCCCAGATTTCCGGCAACGCGCTGTTCGGCGTCAGATCACGATAGCAAAGCGCCTCCACTAAATTCCATGCGGCGGAGGCGGTGCCGCGGCTGGCTTTCGCGCCGGCGAGTAATGCGACTTCCCGCCAGCGGTTGGGATCGGCCTTCACCAATTCCGCCAGTTGATCGGGAAAATCATGATCGGTCAAATAACACGCCGCCAGATATTCCTGAAACGTGCGATGCGGAAACGTATACACTTCCACGCCGCGCGGCAACAGCAACCCAGCGCGCTCGCTGAGATATTTGATGAGCAGCGCGGGCTTCACGTCCGGATTATTGCTGAGGCGCATCAGGCCGGCGATCAATTTATCCTCCGGCACATCCGCGGTGCCCGCCAATTCCGGCTGGCCGCGATGCGCTTCAAACGCCAGCGTATTCAGCAGCTCGCGCACTTTTTGGCGATCCACTTTCAGCCATTCGGCCAGGCTCGGCTGCTCGACGCGCGTTTGTCCGGAGGCTTCGCGCACCGCCTTCGGGCGCTCCCACCAATCGAGCAGCAAATCCACGGTGTCGTTATACAACTCTTCGCGCTTCTCCGGCAAGCTGCCGCCGCGCCACGCGTGCAGGCTCGCCATCAACGTCAGCAGCAGCGGCCGCTCGGCCAGCGCGGTCAAACGCTCGCTGTTGAAGATCGCGTTTTTCAGCAGCTCGGCGCGGCCCCGCGCATCTTCGGCTTGCAGGCCGCGCACGGCGCCGATGTGGCCGTACCAATGCTCCACAAAACGGCGAATCTGCCCGGCGCTGAACGGCGCGAGCACGGCCTCGCTAAACTGCGGCAAACGCCAATCCTGCTTTTGATACGCATACGTGCGGCTGGTGACCAAAATGCGGCAGCGCGGAAAACATACGGCAAAATCTTCCACCACTTGTTTGATTTGCAGGCGGCGCTGATTGGCCTCCGGCACTTCATCAAGGCCGTCGAGCAGCACGAGGCCGCCTTTGTTCAACAACTCGTCGCGCAACTGCGGGGCATAATCGGGCCAAGCTCGCAGTTCTTCTGCAATGAAATTCCACAAATGCTCGGTGCCGGCTTTTTCATTGGCATCCGGTAAACCGCGCGCCGCAAAATCGCGCAAGATAATCCGTACTGGCAGCAACGCGCCGTATTTCCAAGATTGACGCTTTTTCTTTTCTTCATCTTCGTCATCCACCGGCAGTGGCGCGGTCAATACTTTCAGATTGGCCTGCTCGCGGCGCAGGGCCTCGCCGGCCAAACACAGCACGACGAAATTCACGAATGTGGTTTTGCCGCTGCCCGGATCGCCGAGCAACACGAGCCGCTTATGTTGATTCAATTGTTCCAAAGCCGAAAGCCGGCGCGTTTCTTTTTCCAAATGTTCGCCGCGCAGCAGGCGTTCGTGCGTTTCCGGCGTGAGCGTGAGCAAGGCCGTATAAACCGCTTCGAGATTCAAACGCGCTTCGGCTTCGCTGGCGGTTTTGGGATCGATGCCGGTGAGCGAAAGCGCCCGGCTGGTTTCAAAAAGGCGATTGAGATAAGCCTCGCGCCGGCCAGCGGGAGCGGCGGCGGATTTTTTGACAATTTGTTTTTTAACCACAGTGACGCGGTTTTTATTGCCGGTGATGACGATGTTCTTTTTCGCTTCTTTGCCGACCATCACACTGCGCTTCGCCAGTTTAATTTGATACGCGATTCTTTTTTTGCCAGACTGCGGCTGCGCCGAAACTTCTTCGTGTTGAATGCGGATCGTATTTAAACGCGACTTTTGCAGGAACGCCACCAAACCACGCAGCGTTTTCAGCATCTCGCGCTGCAAACGCGTTTGCGTCAATGCCTGATTGGTTTTGATCGTGCCCTGCAATTCCGGCTCGTCGGTGGCGGCCAATTGAAACGCTGTCGCAAAGGCAGCCAGCGCGCGATCAAAATCAAAGCCCGGCAACATGCCGGCCTCAAAACCGGCATCAGCAAAAAGCGCCGCCAGTTTTTTGCGGTTCAACTTTTTGCCGCGCAGCAGCACGCCAATTTCCCGGCCCACTTTTTCCTCTTGAAAAAATCGGATAAAAATCGTTTCGAGGTGCTCGCGTTCATTTTTTGAATCGGCTTTCGCCGTTGCGAGCAACGCGGTTAGCCCGATGCAAATGCAACGCTCGATGGCCCGTTCTTTCGGCGTGCCGCTGATCTTGTCGCGCAGCTTGCCGCCGAGGCCTTTGATGATCTCCGCCGTCAGCGCCGCGGAAAGCTCGGCCAAATAACTTTCGGTGAATCCGCTCATGGGTATTTTGCCCCGAATGCGTTTAACTGCCAAAGATAAATTGTTTGGAAAAGATAAGTGCGGGAGGGGGAAAAGTCAAGATTGAAAGCCAAAAATGAAAAAGTTCCACTCTCAAAGGCTACATAATGACAAAGACCACGTTCAACAGAAGCAATCAGAGAAAACGGAGAATTCTTTGCTCTGTTCGCTCCGGTTCAGCCGGTTCTTTATGCCTTCTATGATGGTTCGCAAAAGATTTTGGCAGATCATTTTTGGCAAAATAATAAAAAAGGAGTGGCAAACTTAACTTTGCCACTCCTTGCGCAAAAATGTTGTGGGTTCCTCGCCGCCTAAGGCATGTCGTGCAACGGCTGCAATTTGCCGCGAAACTGTATGCGCGTGCCGTGTTGGAGCTGCGAGATAATTTGCACTTCGCCGCCGATTTTGTCGGCGCGTTTTTTAAGGTACCGCAAACCGGCGCCGTACACCGCCTCGGTATTCTCAAAACCTTTGCCGTTATCGTCGAGGCTCATCGTCACGTCCTGGCCGGTGAGCGCGATCTGCAACGACACCCGGGAGCAGCCGGCATGTTTGCGGCTGTTCTTCATGCCTTCCTTGAAAATTTGAATGAGATGCCGTTTCCAATCCATCGATAAACCAATTTTTTCCCAATCGGCGTCAATGTCGCTGATGGAAAAATCGACTGGCGTTTTGGCGAATAGATTTTCGCCATAATCTTTTAAGCGGGTGGCGACATTATAAAATGAATCTTTGTTCCGATCCAGCGTCCAAATAAAATCACGCATGCTGTCGGATAAACTGGTGGCGGCGTCGGTGATTTTATTCAAATGCCCCGCGGTCTGCGGCGTGGTGCCGTTCAGGTTGCGGCGAATGATTTCGGCAAAGATCGCAATGTTGGTCAGCTTCTGGCCGAACTCGTCGTGAAAATCATCGGCCACCTGCTTGCGCAAGCGCTCGTTCTCTGTTTTCCGAATGCGCTCGATTTCCAGCAAGT
>CAYUVM010000020.1:0-19550 GCA_964447935.1 uncultured Cytophagia bacterium
CGGTACCTTAATGAAAAAACCGCTGTCGTGTTATTTTTCATTTCTTCTCTTCTTGCCCATGCCGATGCTTTTTGCCCAAACCGCCGCTCAATTTTCCAACCGTCATTTAAAAATTGTCGCCGAAACCCAGGGCAATCGTGTGGTGTTCAGATTGCAAACCCCAACCGGCAGTGATGTTTTGGTGGCCGGGCCGCCGCGTGACAGTCACCCCACTTGGAAAAACACTTTGCGCCCGGAAATGTGGAGCCGGCTCTCCGGCCACGACGAGGCGTTGTTCTTTTCCAGTTTCGAATCGATTGCCAAAACCCGCACGCTGCGGCTTTCCGGCAGCAATAAAAATTTATCGCTCACACGCGAAGTAAGCCTGCTGACCGATTATCCAGCCGCGTATGTGATCGACAAATGGCGCATCGGCCCGGCGGCAAAAGTGGAGGCATTGTTATCGTCGTATAATTTTGTGCCGCGCGGCAGAAGCTTCGGTGAAATTCAGCCGCTGGATTTTATCTGGACGCCGAATCTGCGGCCGCTGCCGGATGACATTATTGCCGATCACGTATTTCGCTCGCCCGCGCTGATGGTGCAAAAAGATTCGGTGTTTGTCGCGCTCATTCCCGATTTGCAATATCTCGTCAAAAATCGGGCGCTGCCGCTGGCGTTTGATTTTCAATTGCCGCAACCGGATTCCACGCGGCAGGCGTTTGCTCCGGGGCAAGCCGCGCCGTTGCTCTCCTTCGGCTTGTGGCCGTGGAAAACGCGCGACCATGTTTACTATCAGCCGGATTCGACACGGGCGCCGCAACTGGAAAACACCGAGATTTCTTACGCCTATTATCTGTGGCTCGATCATCGCGCCGCGCCTTATATCGGCTCGGCAAATGCAAAAAGCAAACTCGCTCCCGCCGCGTTCCGGCCCATCGTGCATTTTCAATGGGAAAAATTTGCCCCAGCATATCGCGACGGCAATATCGGCCCCTTGCCGTTGACGCTCGATGCGTTGGCGCAGCGCGCCTGGAAACAATATACCGATCAAACCTGGATCGAAACAACGTTGAACGGCCGGCCCGTCGGCGGCATGGTCAGCCGGCGGCTCGCCTGGTCGAATAAATTACCCGACGAAGCCAACAACGATATTTGGTTCAACAGTTGGTTTCAAACCCTGCGCTCGGCATACGGCATGTACCAATATGGCAAGCGTAACAAAGACGCGCTGTTGCAGCAACGCGCCGAAAAGGTTTTGAATCTCGCGCTGTCCGCGCCCGACGAGGGCGGCATTTTTCCGTCGATTTATTATTTCACGAAAACAAAAATCGACCCGTCTCGCAACGCCGGCGTCTTAAAAACTTCTAAAGACAAACCCAGCGAGCAAGTGACCCATCACTGGGTGGGGGATGAGGGTTGGGCCGGTTTTGGCAATGATTACAATCACACGTTTGACGCCTCGTGGACCGGTTACTGGTTGTTGCAATGGGCCGATCTCTTGCCGGCGCGCCGCGTGGAAATTCTCAGCTTTTGCCGGAACTACGCGGGCTTTCTCCTGAAATGGCAGCAAACCAGCGGCGTGATTCCGAGCTGGTTTCATCGCACCGAGCATCAGCCGCGGCTGGAATTTCTCACCGAGAATGCTGAAACCGCAGGCTCGGCCCTGTTCTTGGCGGAGTTGTTCAACCGCACGAAAGAACCAAGTTATCTCGCGGCCGCGCAACTGGCGATGAATTACCTCACGCGCGAAATTTTGCCGCGTAACAAGTGGTTTGATTATGAGACCTTCACTTCCTGTTCGCGCAAGCCGTTTGATTTTTATGATGCCGTCACCGGCCAATTTCCGCAAAACACGCTGTCGATGAATCAAGCTGCCAAGGCTTATCTGGCGCTGCATAAAATCACCGGCAAGCCGGAGTATCTCGAACTCGGCACCCATGTGCTGGATTATGCGCTGCTCTATCAACAGGTGTGGAGTCCGCCGTTTCTGTCGCGAAATGTCTTTGGCGGTTTCGGCGTGCAAAATACCGACGGCGAATGGAGCGACGCGCGCCAGGCATATTTTGCCGATACGCTGCTGGATTATTTTGAGGCCACCAACCGGCGCGCTTATTTTGAGCGCGCCATCGCGGCGATGCGCTCGACCTTTGCGTTGTTTCATCGCGACACGCCGAGCGCCTATGAAAATTGGGCGCACGGCGGCAGCGACAGCCCCGGCGGCATCACCGGCATTCATTGGGGAACCGGCAGCGCTGCGACAAGCTTCGAGCTGATGCGCCAGCGCACCGGCGATGCATATGTTTTTCTCGGCGCTCAGCCCAGTGCCGGTGGAGCGAATGCGTTGTGGATCGAGAATCTGCGCGTGAAGGGCGATACCATTCGTTTCAATATGCTATCCTCAATTAGCTGGGGCCGGCGCGCGACCGTCAAATTCTTCGACGTCGCGCCCGGGCGCTATCGCGTCAAAATCAACGACGATTATATGGTGCCGTTTACCGATAAATTGTTGACGCGCGGCATCTACATGCCTTTGCGTCGCGTTGCTGCCGCCACGCATCTTCCGCCGCAAAACTTTTATAGCCGTGGGCCGCAGCCGCTACAAGTCAACCTGCAAGTAGCCGGCGCGAAGCCGGATTTTTCGGCGCAGCTTTTTTATCGTCTCGAACCGGCGGCGGGTGTGAAGAAAGCCAATTTTCAATCTGCCCCGCTGCAGGCCGGCCTCGATAAATCGGTGTGGGCGGCGAGTCTGCCGGTGAGTTACAAAAAAGATGGCGCGCATTTTCAGTATTATCTCGAGTGGCTGCGCAATGGCAAAAAGCAGCGTCTCCCGGCCGCTACGGACGCGGAAGCGTTTTATACCGGCATCGTGCAACCCTTTATGCTGGCCGATTGCGGTGACGACAGCGAATATTATCTCGGTGAAGAAAAAGACTCGTGGATTTCCGGCTTCGAAGGCGGCAACAAAGATCGCGTGGCCGATGGCGCGCAATGGTTCAGCTATGCGTTTCCGATTCAACCGACAACCTTAAAAGTCAAAATCACTTTCAGTGCCAACGGCGAGTGTCGCGTCGCCGCCGGCGATACGTTGTTGTTGGATGAGGGCAACAGCGATCGCGGCGAAGTGACCGAGCATGTGTTGGAGTTAACCAATCCTGCGCTGTGGGCCAAAGGCAAATTGATTTTGCGCTTCAGCGACGCCGATCCTCAAGACGGCTGGGGGCCGAACGTCGGCTGGATCAAAGTTGAAGAGATTGAACACGGCACCCATTAAGGCCATAAACCGATAAAAGTTAGAAAAAAATTCTAACTTTTTTGAACAGGAGCGAACAGAGAAAACGGAGATTTTTTTCTCTGTTCGCTCTGTTCGCTCTGTTCGCTCCTGTTGTCGGCCTTTATCGAACTCGAGCCGCCCCGCAGGGCTGCGGTTTTCAGCTTGCCTGAAAATCCGCTGTAGTTCCTAACGCCCTCAAACGCAGCATAAATTTTGGAAGTTTTTCGACTCACAGGCAGCTTGCTGAACCACCAAGACACCAAAAGACAAAGCCATTTCATAAAGCTTTCTGAGCAATGTCGGTTAAATAACTTACCGAAGTGATCGTCATGTCCGAGTGCTTTATTCGGGCATCCACAGGCTTTAAACCACTGGATTCCCGCCAAAAGCATGCGGGAATGACAGTCGCGTCAAATGGGAAAGTTATTTGAGTGGCACTCCTCGGTGCCTTCGTGGTTTCAAAACTGCATCGGCATTTACTGTTGCTTGCAGCGGTTCTGCGCCAGCGCCAACATCCGCTGACTCAATCATGTTCACGTACGATAAATCCATTCGCCTCCGCAACTCCACGCTCACGCTGGATGCCCGTCAATACAGCGAAGTGTGCTGCATCTCCCACGCGCATACCGATCACATTCGCACGCACCGCCGCGTCTTTGCAACACCGCCAACCGTTGCGTTCATGAAACGGCGCGTCCGGCAGGTCAACGCGACGACCGTGCAGTTTAATGAACCATTTATCTTTGACGGCTACCAGATTACATTTTTTCCGGCCGGGCATATTTTAGGCTCGGCGCAAATTCTCGTGGAGCGCGACGGCCAACGGCTGCTCTATTCCGGCGATTTCAAAATAGGCGACAGCGCCACCGCCGAGGCTCTGCAAATCACCGCGTGCGACGTGCTGATTATGGAATGCACGTTCGGTTACCCGCGCTTTCAATTTCCGCCGCGCGAAAAAATAATCGCCCGTCTGTGTGAATGGGCTTATAACACGCTGCGCGCCGGCGCCACGCCCACGGTCTTTGCGTATGCGCTCGGCAAATCACAGGAGGCGATGAAGATTCTCAGTGACAACGGCTTTGCGCTAAGTGTCCATCCGGCGATTTTGCGGCTGGCGAAAGTTTATGAACAGTTTGGCTATCACTTTGGCGATGTGCTGTCCTATCGCCGCCACGAGCCGGTGGAGAATCGCGTGTTAATCATGCCCTCTTCGGCGCGCCGCACGCGGCAGATGGAAAAACTTCCCAACAAACGCACGTTATATCTCTCCGGCTGGGCGCTGGATAACAACGCGAAATTCCGCCTCGGCGTGGATGAAGCGCTGCCGTTGTCCGATCACGCGGATTTTCCGGGCTTGCTGGAATACGTGCGCGGCGTGAATCCGAAAAAAATTTTCACCACCCACGGCCCCGCCGATTTTGCGCGACATTTACGCGCCCTTGGTTATAACGCTGAACCCCTCGGCGCGCCGCCCGCGCAAGGCGAGTTGTTTTGAAAGGAAGAAGTTATTATAAAAATCGTGCTTGACTTTTGGGGAAAAAATATTTAAATTTCGATATAATTTGAAATGGTGGGGTTCTCGTGGATTCCATCATGGGCATCGAACACGATTCAAATTTAAGGGGGAGATAATGTTACTCTCCAAAGACCCATCCCACTCCAGCAGGCGTTTCTCTATTTCATAGATGGTAGTACTTTACTTAAACGTTTAACAAAAAGTTTTTGACTTATTTGTTCATCTGTCAATTGCCAGTTCCAGGTGGCCCATCAAAATTGAAATTACGACAAAAATGCCATCAGGTTTTAAATGATATGCATGGCAGCCGTTTTCCTGGGGTACAGTGACGATCATTTTGTTTCGGTTAAGACTACGGTTGTTCACATCGGAGAAGAAAAAAGCATGGGTTGGGGATATCAAATACGCTAACTTAGCGAGCATTTATTACAAAATGTAAGTTTGATACATCTATCTTAAAAGCTAATTACTCCACAAGAACAGTGTTCTTTAATAACAAAGGGATCTATCATGAAGAGTAGAGTTTCTATTCTAATCACCATTGTGGCAGCCTTCGTCATATTCGGCTGCGGGCAGCAAGAAAGCATATCTCCAAAGCTAACACAAAGTGAACAAGCAGCTTTTGTAGAACAGTTGCAGCAACCCTCTGTTATTGCTACTATTCCTGTCGGCGGTAATCCATTGGGGGTAGACGTGAATCCGGCTACCAACCGTATCTATGTAGGGACTAGCAGCGCTAATACGGTGGCTGTGATCAATGGGGCCAACAACGCAGTTATCACCACCTTACCGAGCGGTGTTAATCCTATTGGCGTTGCGGTAAATCCGGTAACCAACCGCATTTACACGGCAAATCAAGCCAGCAATACTGTCTCGGTGGTCAATGGGAAAAATAATACGGTCATCGCAACTATACCAGCCGGCAATGCTACACATGGCATAGCTGTAAACCCTATTACCAATCGAATTTATGTAGGCAATCGTATTAGCAACGACGTCACAGTGATAAATGGAGCCACCAATACTGTCATCACCACTATCGCGCTGCCCGGTATGAGCATACACAGTGTAGCAGTGAATCCTTTGAGGAACCGTATCTATGTGACGCATACCGACTCCGATTTTCTAACGGTAATTAATGGAGCCAACAACACATTCATCACCACTATCACAGTGGGCGATGGTCCAACAGGCGTAGCGGTAAACCCGGTGACGAATCGCATCTATGTAGGCAATACGTCTAGCAACGATGTGTCAGTAATTAATGGGAGGGATAACACAGTCATCACCAACGTGTCGGTCGGCTCAAAACCAACGGGCACAGCAGTAAACCCTTTGACAAACCGTATTTATGTGGCGAACGGTATAAGCAACGACATGACGATAATTGATGGGAAAAACAATACAGTCGTTGGTACTGTCGCTGTGGGCACCCAACCGATATTCGTGGCAGTGAACCCAGTGACCAACCGCCTATATATGCCAAATACAGGTAGCAATACTGTTTCAGTGATTGAAGATGACGATGATGATTAGCATCGGCTCTACCCAAATAATTCCACTTTGAACCATTTCACATTTTGGCAAAGCTACTATGGATGGAGGATTCCATGTCACCAAATGATGTAGCAATTATCGGTGGTGTTGTAACACTAATTCTGAATATAATTCAAATTATCAAAGCGATCGGAGATACCCAAAACAGGTTCTTAAAAGTCACAATTTCTCTACTTGTGTGCATTGGCGTCGTTGTCATTCTTTTGTCCCATTACTTCTTCTATTCAAGTACTATACATCAGCCAAAGATAAGTATCACAAGTATTTTCGAAAAAGATTGCTGGACCAAGGTTAATAGGGACTCGGCAGGTTATCGTATTTGTGTCGAAGGAAGTGTTCTCGATGCTGATCACAAATTTCTATGTTTAGTAGTTGATGATCAAAATAATAAATGGGTTGAGCCGAAATCGGAGGAAATCATAACCACCACCTTCGCAAAAACTTGTTACTTAGGGGCAGGAGCAGATGATACTGCAGCAGTTGGCAGAGCATATTACGTTTTTGCAGCCGTAACTAAACGAAAGTACTCTGATAAATATGAAACCCTTGATCCCCAATCAGTGATTACTTCCACAACACCTATCAAATTGCTAAGACGTAGACTCGGAGAAAATTAATACCGCCTTACGAGTTAATTCACACTACAAATAACTTTTAGAGGAGAGGTCTTATCATGTTTCCGAAATATCAAAGATATCCACTTTTATGGATGGCCATGCTATTCTTTGTCGTTACCAACTTTACTTTTGGGCAACCATCATCAACAAATGAAATTGATTCACTGAAGTTGCAATTACTAAAACTACAGCAAGATTTTAAGGCGCTTGAAAGACGGGTTCAAGCCCTCGAGGGACTCAAAAAAATAGCCGTTCCCCCCACACCAAACGCTCAAGCATTTAACATAGAAACGGCTGCGCCGAATACTAAAAATAAGCCCTACCCTCTATCGACTTCTTCAATTCCAATTAGTTGGAGTCATACAGGCAAGATGGTCTTGCAGGTTTATCTTGATGAAAATCCTATTTACAACAGGGAGCATTCATCAGGTGATGTTATAAAACTCCTTTCAAATAAGGTAGTTGAATTGAAAATATGGATTCCAGGTTCGTCGATTCCGTATAAACAAGATGTATGGGTATCAACACCGCCTAAATAAAGTGGTCGAATTTTTTATGTGTTTCGCGGCAATTGCAAAGATGCAATAATAGTACTATACATGGCAACAAAATAGTGGCGACTATCTATAGCAGAATTCATGCGGTCCATCTTTAACCGTAACCTAAAGAAAACTCATAACCAATGGGGTAAAATCTATGGTAACCCAAAATCAAACCGTCGTTTTTGACTATCGGGCGCTTCGCTTGTTGGTAGGGTGCATCGCCTTTGCTCTGCCGATTATTGTCAGCGTGGTTTCCACCACCCCGCTGTCGTCGATCAGCGCTTCTTATTACACTGAAGCCCGCGATCTTTTCGTGGGTCTGCTGTTTTTCGTCAGCGCCTTTTTGTGGACCTACAACGGCCACACCGCCAGCGAAGCGCGGGCCAGCAAAATCGCCTCGCTGGCGGCAATACTCGTCGCCGTCTTTCCCACCTCCTGCGATACTTGCAATACCGATTTAAAAGCCCTCATTCATTATGGCGCTGCCTTCACGCTGTTTGCCATGCTGCAATACTTTTGCTTTGGCCCGTTTAGAAAAAACACCAAAGGACAAGTGGGCAAAAAAGGGTTGCGGAGCAAAATTTATTTCTTCTGCGGCTCGGTGATGTTGGCGTGTATTTTGAGCGCCGGGGCCGCCGAAATTATGCAGTCCGGTGAGGCGGCCCAAACGCTACCGATCAAATATTGGGCGGAGTTCATCGCGCTGGCCGCATTTGGCGTGGCCTGGATCGTCGCCGGCAAATACTTCAGTCCTTTGGTCGAGCCGGAAGAAGCGCTGCACTTGTTTAGAAAATAACTTGCCTAACGACGCCTTAGCGTTTTTTCGACTGTGCCCGAGCGCAAGTTTAAAAAATATGTTCGAAATCATTGATTTGAGTCAGGAAATTTTTTCCGGGATGCCGGTATTCCCCGGCCTGCCGGAAGTGCGGATTACCGTTCATGCTTCGCATGAACAATGGGAAAACGTGAGTGGAAACGAGGTGGTTTCACCCACCGTGCATCGGCTGGAACTGGGCGAACACACCGGTACGCATGTCGATGCGCTCAACCATATGGCGCGGGAGTACCGCGGGCAATCGATCGAGACCATGCCGCTCACGAGGTTTTATACCGAAGGCATTTGTTTAGATCTATCGCATAAAGGCCGGCAGGAGTTGATTGAGCCTGCGGACTTAATCCGCGCGCGCGACGTAGCGGGTCTCGTCATTCAACCGGGAGATACGGTTCTCCTTTATACGGATCATTATCGCCGCGCTTTTGGCACCGAAAATTGGCACCACGGCCCCGGAGTCAGCAGCGCTGCAGCGCGCTGGCTGGGTGAGCAGCAGATCGCGGCTTTTGGCGTTGAAACCGCGTCACCGGGGGTGCGCCACGTTTCCAATAAACAAGTGCACCATATTTGCGGGGAATTGGGCTTTACCCATTATGAGAACTTGATCAACTTGCACCAACTCATCGGCCGGGGGCGTTTTCGTTTTATTGGCCTGCCGCTCAAAATCCGTGGCGGCACCGGCTCGCCGGTGCGGGCCGTTGCCGTCTTCGAGACGTAAAATCAAACGTTGCAGCCTGCATTTCGGCTTAACCGGCAAGGCTTTCTGTCCCACGCATTGAGGAATATGACACCTCAGAATTTTGGCTCTTCTTTCCTAACATAATCCAGCAAAACAATATTGTGGTCACCGAAATGAGCCGAGCAAGCGGGCTTTACTTTTTAAATCAACTTGCTTTTCAAGCGCGATGATATTATACTCATAGTTGAACGGTTGCTTCTCCAATAGGCGGCGTTTTGGCAGCGTTAGGGCCTGTTAAAAAATAAACTTCCCAATGCCATACAGCCCCGCCCCTGGTGAGCGGCCGCCGATGACCAGCAAATGTTTTGTTCCAAGCATGCCTCACTTCGACGAATACAATTTTTATTTTTGCGGCTCTATAGCCCTCCCACCCGCAAATCAATTTTGAGCTTGTTGGCCAATCGTTCGACCAAGGCATGTGAATTTTGAAAGTGCCCTGTTCCTCGCCGAATGCGAGCGAATGGCGATAGCGATTTTTAGCAGAAATGCTGACCCTTCCCTCAACAACAGCCGTAAGCCCGCCGATGCACAATGATGCCGGCTTCGACGAGCATAACCGAACCGAGCAAATACGCCAGACCGTCGATGCCGTTTATCGCTCGGAGTCGCGCCGTGTGCTCGCCACGCTGATCCGCCTGCTCGGTGATTTTGATCGCGCCGAGGATGCGTTGCACGATGCTTTTCGAGCTGCGCTCGAGCAATGGCCGCGAGACGGCGTGCCCGCCAATCCACGAACATGGCTGGTTTCCGCCGGCCGTTTCAAGGCCATCGACGCGATGCGCCGGCGCGCGCGGTTCGACGCTTTGCAGGCGGAACTTATTGAGCAGTTCAATACCGAAGCGAGTGACCCAGTAAAATTGGACGATGAAAGTGTCGCGGATGATCAATTGCGGCTGATCTTCACCTGCTGCCATCCGGCGCTGTCGCCGGATGCACGAATGGCATTGACCCTGCGCGAGGTGTGTGACCTCACGACCGAGGAGATCGCCCGCGCTTTTCTCACCACGCCCTCGACGCTGGCGCAACGCATCGTGCGCGCCAAGGCGAAGATCCGTGACGCGCGCATTCCTTACCAAGTGCCGTCGATGGCCGATCTGCCGGACCGGCTCGACACAGTGCTGCACGTAATCTATCTGGTGTTCAACGAGGGTTACTCCGCCTCATCCGGTGCATCGCTGACGCGGTCCGATCTTTCCGGTGAGGCGATTCGCCTGGGACGGCTGCTCGTGGAGTTGTTGCCGGAGCCGGAAGTGCTTGGGCTGCTCGCGCTGATGCTGCTACACGAGTCGCGGCGGCCGGCGCGCACCTCGCCGACGGGCGATCTCATTCTCTTAGAGGATCAAGATCGTTCGCTCTGGAACCGCGAGCAAATTGTGGAGGGATTGGCGCTGGTGGAACGCGCGCTCTCGTCGCAACGGGTCGGCATGTACACCATCCAAGCGGCCATTGCAGCGGTGCATGCCCAAGCGCGCACCGCCGCGGAAACAGACTGGGCGCAGATTGTTGCGCTGTACGATCTGCTTTTGCAAGCGGAGCCTTCTCCCGTGATTGAGTTGAACCGTGCTGCCGCAGTGGCGATGCGCGACGGCCCGTTGGCGGGTGTGGCGATCATCGATACCATTTTAGCGCGCGGCGATCTCGCGCATTATCACTTGATACACTCCGCGCGGGCGGAACTGTGCCGGCGGCTGGGCAGAACGGCGGAGGCGCGCGCCTCCTATGAACGGGCCCTCAGCCTCACGCATCAGGAACCGGAGCGGCGGTTTCTGCAGCGGCGGCTGGAGGAGCTGAATGGAGCGCCGGAAAGAAGATGATGGCCGAACAAGCCGCAATCTCTGCACTGCAACGATATTAAAAGAAATGAGAACAACCAATATGGCTTTATTGATGGCAATGTGGCCATGAACATCTCGGGCGATTTATTCATGAGCGCTGACTGGGGGAAAAGCTGGCATCTCGGAAATTATTTTCCCCATGCGGGTTCTTATGTCTATGAAACCGTCAAAGTGGATCAATATTTTGTGTTGAGCAACAATTACGGCATTCACCGTTCCAACGACGCCGGCAAAACCTGGGAAAACATTTACAAAACCGAAGAACTGGTTTTTCTCGATTTGATCGTATTCGGCAATACCATTTATGGCGGCACAGCCGGATGGGGCGAACGCAGAGCAAAGAGTAAGTGAACTATTCCGAATCCCGTTACTTGCAGATACCCAACGTACATGCCGAAGCCGTTGTCGATTTTGCCCTCCCCCGAACGACTATTCAGTAGAATCAACGAAAAAGAAAACCCCGCAAAGCGGGACTAAATGTTGTGACATAGGGTTGACACAGGACGTTCTTATATTGAAGACCCAGGGGATAAAGAACATAGCGCGGAGTGTAGTTTTTTCAATCTCTTAGAGAGACAAGATATGCGACCTTCCACTCAGAAAGCTCTGTTAGTGATCGCCGATATTAGTGGCTTCACCCAGTTTATGAAGTCGCACGAGAACAAAGCCAACCATGCCATGCAAGTGGTGGTGGAACTATTGCGCGCCGTCATTTCCGCAGCCGCGCCGCCGTTGAAGTTGGCGGAAGTGGAGGGCGACGCCGCGTTCTTTTATGCGATTTGCAAAGAAGGCGAAGACAGCGCACGCGAGTTGGCGGCGATCAAAAAGCAGGTGATGAGCTTCTTTCGTTCGTTTTATCAAACCCTGCACCGGCTTCGTGCTTTCAACCCGTGCGCCCGCACCGCGCAAGATTTGCGGCTCAAAGTCGTCATCCACGCCGGCGAAGTTGCCATCGAGCACATTCATGGTTTCGACAAGCTCTTCGGCATGGATGTGATCCTGGCGCATCGTCTGCTCAAAAATTCGGTGCCCTCGCCGGAATATGTGTTATTGACCGAAGCCGCCTACAACCGGTTGGGTGATTTCGAGAAATTGACACCGGAGAGACAGACCGAGTATTGCGAAGGCATTGGCGTCGTGGAAACCGTTGTCATCTATCCGCCGGCGCAATTCATCCCTGTTGACAAAAAACTGGGTGAAAAATTTCATTCAAACACCGGTCAAATTATGCCTGTCGCTGATTTACTCAATACGGCCGGTGACCGATTGGGAACTGTACTGAACGACTATCTATTGTCTGCGCCGTTCCACCCAAACGCTCGAGCGCAGCCGATCGAGGCCGAGCTTGTCGAGGCCCGACTAGCGCAGTTTCAAACCAATATCAAATGGAGACCGAAGCATGAAGTATATGTTACTGATTTACTATGACGAGCAAACGTTGGGCGAGGCCGAGCGGGAGCAGTGTTTCGGCGAGTCCGTGCAGCTCGCGCATGAGCTTAATTCAAATGGGAAATATCTGGCTGCCAATCCGCTGCACCCAACAGCGGCGGCGACCAGCGTGCGCATGCGCAACGGCAAACGGTTCGTGACCGACGGCCCGTTTGCAGAGACGCGCGAGCAACTCGGCGGCTATTTTTTGATCGACGCCAACAATCTCGACGAGGCCATCGGCATCGCCGAACGGATTCCCATGACGCTCAAGGGTACCGTCGAGGTCCGGCCGGTGGTGGATATTCCAGGGCTGCCGGCGTGAACAAAGCAATAATAGAAAAATGATCCGCAAGCGGATCATTTTTATCATGATTCCGCATAGCGGGATGTATGGCAAAAAATAAAATGTGCTCGCCGGAAAAATATGATAATCAAAGTCGTTGCCTCAAAAGCTAACTCTCTTGATGAGGAGTTTTTTATGAAAAAAATGTGTGGGCGTTTTGGTTGGTTAATCATTATCATTATTCTTGTGGGATGTGCAAAAACATTTAAAGGAACCGCACAAGATACCTCTATCCCAGCAACCCTCGCGATCGACGACGCCACGGCCCTTCAGGGAAACTGGCAGCCGGCCCAAGCTGAGTTGGCGGGCAAGCCGATGCCTGACGCGGTTTTGAAGAGCATCAGCCTCAAATTGGAAAATGGCAAATATGAAGTTTTCGTCGGGACGCAACCTGACCGGGGCACTTACACGCTCGATTCCGCCACCAAGCCCAAGAGTATGACCATCACCGGCACGGAGGGACCGAACCTCGGCAAGACTTTTCCGGCGATCTACGAACTCAAAGGTGATACACTCAACGTTTGCTACGATCTTTCCGGCGCGAAACATCCCACCGCGTTCAAGAGTATCGCGGGGACGATGCTCTATCTCGTGATCTACAATCGCAAGAAGAAATAAGCTGCTTCTCCGAAAAGAAAATCTGCTACCGAGATGAATGACATCATCGAACAAATCAAAACCGCGTTTCACAAAGATGACGCCGCGAGCGTTCGTGAGTTGCTTACGCGCCATCCCGAATTAAAAGCCAAAATCAATGAGCCGATTGGCGGCTTTGATTCGCCGGCGATTCTCGCTGTGCGCAGCTGTGCAATGCTCGATGTGCTGCTGGCGGCAGGCGCAGACATCAACGCGAAGAGCCGTTGGTGGGCGGGCGGATTCGGATTGCTACATAGCGCGAGTCCTGAGTTGTGCGCATACGCAATTGAGCGCGGCGCGATGGTGGACGTTCATGCGGCGGCGCGGTTGGGCATGTTGAAAAAACTCATGGAACTTGTCGCGGCTGATCCCAAGCTGGTTCATGCGCGCGGCGGCGATGGGCAAACGCCGCTGCATTTTGCAAGCACGGTCGAAATCGCGAAGTATTTGTTGGAACACGGCGCGGCGATTGATGCTCGGGACGTGGATCATGAATCCACGCCGGCGCAATGGATGGTGCGCGAACGCCAAGACATTGCGCGTTATCTCATCACGCGCGGCGGCGCGACGGATATCCTGATGGCGTCGGCGATGGGTGACCTTGACCTCGTGCGCAAGCATCTCGAGGCCGATGCGGAAGCGATTCGCATGCGCGTTAGCGACGAGTATTTCCCGATGATCGGCGGGAAGACCGGGGGAACGATTTATCAATGGACGCTCGGTTGGTATGTCTCGGCTCACCAAGTCGCCAAAAATTTTGGCCATGAAGCAATATTCGAATTTCTCATGGAACGCAGCCCGAATGAAATCAAACTTATCACCGCTTGCTGGCTCGGGGATGAGGCCACGATAAATTCTTTGCTCACTGCCGAACCGAATCTTGCCGCGCGTTTGCGCGAACTCGAACGCCGCCAATTAGCCCACGCCGCGCGCAACAATGACTTGCCTGCCGTGCGTTTGATGTTGGCGATTGGTTTGCCCGTTGATGTGCGCAGCCAGCACAACGCGACGCCGTTGCATTGGGCGGCATTTCAAGGGAACACGGAGATGGTCGAGCTTATCTTGCGCAAGAACCCGCCGTTGGAAGTGACGGATGCGGATTTCAATGCGACACCGTTGGGCTGGGCCATTTACGGTTCCGAGCATGGCTGGCATCCCGAACAGGGAAACTATGCCGCCACTGTTGAGGCGCTCCTCCGCGCCGGCGCCAAGCCTCCGCAAGAAGTGAGTGGCAGCGCCGAAGTGAGACAGGTGCTGCTTCGCGCCAGCGAGACGCAATAAAAGCAATGATAGAAAAATGGTCAATTCACTAACAAAGAGGAAACGATGAAATTCCTGTGCATGGCTTATGAGGAAGAGCACAAACTGAACGCGCTCGCAAAAAGCGAATGGGAGATTTTGAGGGCCGAAACTCTGACTTATGTTGATGAGCTTAAGAAGAATGGCTACCTCATCACTGCGGAGCCTCTCCAAAGCGTTCGCACTGCCGCTACTGTGCGCGTCCGTAACGGCAAGGTTGCCATTACAGATGGACCTTTCGCCGAAACGAAAGAAACACTCGGCGGGTTTTTCTTGATCAATGCGCGAGACCTAAATGAAGCCATCCAAGTCGCCTCGAAGTGGCCGTCGGCACGCTTGGGGAGCATCGAAGTGCGACCGATCGAAGACGGGCTTAAAAAAGACAAACGCTACGCGTAAATGCTGTGAGAGGAGGAGTTCGAGGTGTTCCGCATCCACTGTCATCACACCTACTGTCGATTTCTACTCTCCCCAAACGACTATATTTGAAAAATCGTTCATCCCTATTCCATTTTCCATTGCGATACTAATTTTTGCGGCAGCGCGAAATGATCGAAACGAGTTATATCATCGAACCAATCGGCTTCATTCGCTCCGAGTTGGCCAGCCGCGAGGCGGCGCCTTTGCAAGGGAATGAAGGCGCTCCCGAAGCTTGGCTGGAATTGACGGCGGCGGTTGTGCAAGGGCTGGCGGGCATCAAAGCTGGCGACGAGTTGATCGTTCTCTCGTGGCTTCATCTCGCGCAACGCGACGTGTTGCAGGTGCATCCGCGCGGAAACCTCGCGACGCCGTTGACCGGCGTGTTCGCGACGCGGTCACCGGATCGTCCCAATCCGGTTGGGTTGCATCGGGTGACGGTTTTGGAGGTTGATGGACAGAGGTTGAAGGTTACACCAATAGAGGCGATTGACGGAACACCGGTCATTGACGTTAAACCCGTGTTGTGCTCGCGAATGTCCGCCGATGGGCCGGCCCAAGGATGAATTTGATCCGTGTTGTATTTGGCTGTTGTCGATTTCAAGCTTCGCCGAACGACTATATGGTGTAAACAATCAACGGCCATTTCACCATCATTCGGAGAATGTCATGAAATATATCTGCCTTGGCTACATTGAAGAGAAAAAGTGGGAAACGCTGCCGGAAAGTGAGCGCAATACTTTAATGGATGAATGCTTTGCTTACGACGACGAGTTGAAGAAGAACGGCCATTTCGTCGGCGGCGAAGCGCTGCAAAGCGCGCAGAACGCTATCACGCTGCGTTGGCGGAATGGCAAAGCCGTTGTCACCGACGGCCCGTTTGCCGAAACGAAGGAGCAATTGGGTGGGCTCCTCGTGCTCGAGGCGAGAGATTTGAATCATGCCATCCAATTGATGTCGAAACATCCCGGCGTGAAAGCTGGTCCATTCGAGATTCGGCCGGCGGAAGATATCACGGCAATCGTGGCGGAAAGCGAACGGCGGCGAAATGCTCAGAAACAATAAAAGAAAAATCTCTAACCGGAAATTAAAACCGCTTGATAAGGAGAAACCACCATGCGATTTATGATGCTGATGATCCCCAAGGGTTATGAGAAAGCTGCGCCAGGCACGATGCCGGATGCCAAAGCCGTCGAAGCAATGATGAAGTACAACGAAGAATTGCAAAAGGCCGGCATCCTGCTCGGCCTCGATGGCTTGCATCCGCCGGCGATGGGCGCGCGCGTTTCGTTCTCGGGAGGCAAGCCGAGTGTGACCGACGGGCCTTTCATCGAGTCAAAGGAAGTGCTCGGCGGCTACTGGATGATTCAAGTGAAGTCGAAAGAAGAAGCAATTGAATGGGCCAAACGCTGCCCCGGCTCGGATAACGAAGTGATCGAGATTCGCCGCGTGCAAGAATTTGATGACTTCCCGGCTGATGTTCAAAAAGCGGCGGCGGGATTTGCTGAAATGCAGGAACAGGCCAAGTCGAAAAAGCGCAAATAATCATGGAATTGCTTGGCATGGAATCGAACGCGTCAATGAAAAAGGAGATACTATCATGCGATTCTTGATTCTTATCAAGGCGGATAAAAAATCAGAAGCGGGCATTTTTCCCAGCCACGAACTTATCATGGAAATGATGAAGTTCAACGAGGAATTGGCGAAGGCCGGCGTGCTGCTTTCCGCCGAGGGATTGCATCCGAGCACGAAGGGCGCACGCGTCAAGTTTTCGGGAGGAAAGGTCACCGTCACGGACGGGCCTTTTGCCGAGACGAAAGAGTTGATTGCCGGTTTCTGGCTGTGGCAGTGCAAGTCGAAAGAAGAAGCGATCGCGTGGGTCAAGCGCATACCGAATCCCAACCCCGAGGTCGATGGCGCGGAAGGAGAGATCGAGATTCGCCAGGTGTTCGACATGGAGGAATTTGGCGACGCGATAACGCCAGAGATTAAAGAGATCAAAGAGCAGGAGGAGCGCATACGTGCGCAAGCGGCAGTGAAAAAGTAGGTTTTAATAAAAGTGGTGATAAGAAAATGTATGTCAGAAAAATAGATGCAAAAATCTCTCAAACAGCACATAAACTTTTTTGCCATTCATTTTTCCGTCATTATAATGTTTATTTGATGCTTTAGCATCGAATAAACATCAACCGGAGGAAAAGCATGAAAAAAGTAATCGTAACCGCAGTTGTGGCGCTCGGCGCCATCATCGTCGCGCTGCTCGGCTTTGCGACGACCAAGCCGGACACCTTTCGTGTCGAGCGCAGCGCGAGCATTAAAGCCGCGCCGGAAACGATCTTTTCGCACCTCAACGACTTTCGCGCTTGGGGCAATTGGTCACCGTGGGAGAAATTGGACCCCGCGTTGCAGCGAGCCTACAGCGGCGCAGCAACCGGCACGGGCGCGGTGTATGAGTGGAAAGGCAACAGCGAGGTTGGCGCAGGGCGTATGGAGATTTTGGAATCAACTCCTGCTTCGAAGCTCAACGTCAAGCTGACTTTCATCGAGCCGTTTGAAGGCCACAGCACCGCCGAGTTCACGCTGACACCCGAAGGCGATGCGACGAAAATCACGTGGGCGATGCACGGCCCCAATCAGTTCATCGGGAAAGTCATGAGTATCTTCGTCGACATGGATAACCATATCGGGAAGGATTTCGAAACCGGTCTCGCCAATTTGAAGACGATTGCGGAATTGGGCAAGTAAGATATCGTGCTCACGCGGGTATTCGATGCGCCGCTCGAAGCCGTGTGGAAGGCCTGGACCGAGCCGGAGCGAGTCATGAAGTGGTGGGGCCCAACGGGCTTTACTTCGCCGAGTTGCCAAATAGATTTTCGCGAAGGCGGCAAATTTGTTTTTCACATGCGCGCGCCGAAAGAAATGAACAACGCTGATTTCTACACCGCTGGAGTTTACAAGAAGATCGCGCCTCTGGAGTATATCGAATTCACGCAAGGCTTGTCGGACAGTGCTGGCAACAAGATCAATCCAGCGACAATGGGCATGCCTTCAGATTTTCCGGAAGAAATTCCCTCACTTTTAGCTTTCAGGCGTGTCGGTGACAAAACAGAATTCACTGCCATCGAATACGGTTGGCCGCTCGGCCAAATGCGCGAGATGTCCAAGCTCGGCTTGGAGCAGTGTCTCGACAAGTTGGCTGAAAATTTGAGATAATTCACGTTGCCGTCCAATAATCACCAGTTATGCAGCGCGGCATCTTCAATGCTCGCGCTAAAATAACCATTAAGGATCAAACATGAAGACAACAGCTTTTATCCTGACGATGTTCCTGTCGTCTGTCGTATCGGCGCAGGAAAAACCAACTACGGGCTACGCGCCGGTCAACGGACTCAAGATGTACTACGAAGTCCACGGAAGCGGCGATCCGGTGGTGTTGCTCCACGGCTCGTTCATGACCATTACCAACAACTGGACCGAGTGGATCGGCGAACTTTCCAAAACGCGGCAAGTGATAGCCATCGAAATGCAGGGCCATGGGCGCACGGCCGACATCAAACGCGATTTCAGCTATGAACACCTCGCCGACGATGTGGCGGCGCTGCTCGATCATCTCAAAATCCCAAGCGCGGACCTCATCGGCTACAGCATGGGCGGCGCCGTGGCGATGCAGTTTGCGATCCGCCATCCGGACAAAGTGCGCAAGGTCATCAGCATTTCGGCCAGGTTCCGGCACGACGGCTTTGTCAAGGAAGGGCTCGACGCGATCTCGCGACTCACGGCCGATGTGTTCATAGGCTCGCCCCTCGAAACCGAGTACAAGAAACTAAGCCCGACGCCAGACGAGTTCCCGAACTTCGTCAAGCACGTGATCGCAATGGCTTCGAGACCGTTCGACTTCGGCGCCGACAAACTCAAGGCCACCCAAGCGCCGATGTTTTTCATCCACGGCGATGCCGACGGCGTACGGCTCGAGCACATCGCGGAAATGTTCCGCCTCAAGGGCGGCGAGATCCACGGCGACATGCGGCCGCGCTCCGCATCGCGATTGGCCATCTTGCCCAACACCACCCACGTCACGCTGATGCAGCGCATGCCCGTCATCGTCCCGATGGTAAACGACTTTCTCGATGCAAAGCCGCAAAAGCAATAAAAAAGGCTTGGCTGCGCTCGAAACGCCGACGAAAGCGGAGCTTGCACGACGGAAGAAGATGCGAGCAGAAGGATAACTGCTGTCGAAATGCGCACCTGATGAACGACCTAGTACAAACGCAGTCATGGAAAGGAGAATCAATATGAACACACAAGAACAAATCAAAAAGTATATTACAAGCCAACCCGAATCAAAACGCAGCGACATGCAAGCGTTGCACCGCATCATTCTGCAAGTAATGCCAGCATGTAAATTATGGTTCTTGGATGGTAAAAACAGTGAAAATAAAACTGTTTCTAATCCTAATATAGGATATGGACTTCACACCATAAAATATGCTGATGGAAAAACCAGAGAGTTTTATCAAATCGGTATGAGTGCAAACA
>CAYUVM010000021.1:0-19336 GCA_964447935.1 uncultured Cytophagia bacterium
ATGGCTCAACAACAAGCGCGGCACATTAAATTCGGCTTGCGCATAATTCAACGCGGCTCTAACCGCCTTGATTGAAACGCCATGTTCTTGACGGAGTGAACGCAAAACATATGCTTCAATCAAGTTGTTAAACGACAACAAATGATGCGCCTTGCCCGACGATTTTATGAGCGGTTTAAAATAGGCGAACCCCTTGCCTTTAGGATAACTCCTGCCAACAACCCATGAACGCAGCGTGGCCGGAGCTATTTTCAAATAGCGTGAGGCTTCTAAAAATTTATAGATTGGCGTATCCAGCATTATAAAATCCTTATAGCGAAGTGACCAGTACTTTTCGCTTGAAGAATGAAGATCGATGATCGAAGATGGCTTCGTTTTTTTCGATTCTCCATTTTCTATCATCAGGTTCCAACTACTTCCCCTGAAAATTCGCCGGCCGTTTTTCCAAAAACGCTTTCGTGCCTTCCTTCATGTCTTCGGTCGAGAAGCACATGCCGAAAAGGTTCGATTCGAGCTGCACGCCTTCTTCGAGCGTTATCTCCAGGCCGTGGATCACCGCTTCGAGCGTGAGTTTGACGGCGACCGGGCCTTTCTTGAACACTGTTTGCAAAATTTCCTCGCATTTGGCGATCAGCTTGTCCGGTGGCATGACGTGATTGACCCAGCCGAGGCGATAGGCTTCATTGGCATCAATCATGTTGCCGGTAATAAGCAGCTCGATCGCGCGGCCTTTGCCGATGAGGCGAGGCAGACGCTGCGAGCCGCCATTGCCGCACATGATGCCGAGATTCACTTCCGGCTGGCCGAACTTCGCTTTCTCCGAGGCGACGCGCATGTGGCACGCCAGCGCCAACTCGCTGCCGCCACCGAGACAGAAACCATTCACCGCCGCAATAATCGGTTTCGGAAACCGCTCGATGAAGCGTAAAATTTCCTGGCTTTGCAATGAGAATTCTTTCGCGCTCACCGGCGTTTGTTGCGCCAACTCGCCAATATCCGCGCCGGCAGCAAAAGCTTTCTCTCCCGCGCCGGTGAGAATCACGCCGCCAACATTCGGATCATCTTTCACCGAGGTCAACGCCTGCTGCAATTCTTGCATCGTCAGCCAGTTGAGCGCATTCATTTTATCCGGGCGGTTCAAGGTGAGATAGGCGATTTTGTTTTTGGTTTCAAATAGAATATTTTGGAAAGGCATGGGTTGCTCCCGAGTATAAAGTAAAATTTCATTATTTCCGTTTGGGGGTGCCGTTGCAGTTTTCCATGAACTGAAAAAGCGGTTGCACGGCTAATCTTTTATTCAAATCCCCAAATCCATCACCTGCGGTTTGTCGCCGGAATAATCATAAAAGCCTTTGCCGGATTTTTTGCCGTGATAGCCGGCGAGCAACATTTTGCGCAGCAGCGGCGGCGGCGCATATTTGGCGTCGCGATATTCTTTGAACATGATCTCGGCGATGAAATACGTCGTATCGATGCCGACAAAATCGAGCAGCGTCAACGGGCCCATTGGATAACCGCAGCCGAGCATCATGCCTTTGTCGATATCTTCAATCGAGGCCACGCCGTTTTCTACGGCGCGAATGGCGTCGAGTAAATACGGCACCAGCAGTAAATTCACCACAAAACCGGAATTGTCTTTGCAGGTGATCGGCTCTTTGCCGAGCGATTTGGCAAAAGCAAACGCCGCGTCAAAAGTTTGCGGGCTGGTGGCGATGGTGCGCACCACTTCCACCAGTTTCATCAAAGGCACCGGATTGAAAAAGTGCAAACCGACGAAGCGGTCGCCGCGCTTGGTGGCGGCGGCCATTTCCGTGATCGTCAGCGATGAGGTGTTGCTGGCAAATATCGTCGTGGCCGGACACAACGCGTCGAGTTCGGCAAATAATTCTTTTTTAAGTTCGATATTCTCAATGGCGGCTTCGATAATAATGTCGCATTGATTCAAGTCGGCGAGTTTGGTGGTGCCGGAGAGGTTCGCCAGCGTCGCCGCTTTCTGCTCGGCGGTCATTTTGCCCTTCTCGACACTTTTCGCCAGAAAGCCGTCGATGCGGCCGAGGCCTTTTTTGAGTACCGTATCATTCACCTCGCGCACCAGCGTTTTATATCCAGACTGCGCGCTCACTTGCGCAATGCCTGCGCCCATCAAGCCGCAGCCAATGACGCCAACTGTTTTTATCGCCATCTTTGCTCCTCGTTCGTTTGAAAATTATTACTCGAACCAACCGATTCAGTGTTCAGTATTCAGCCCAAAACTTCAACATCCAAAATTTTCAATTCCGCTGCAACGCCTTCTCGATCAGGCCGAGGCGCTGTTCCATCTGTTTGAGGCGGGCCTGCATTTCGGGCGCCGCCGGATCGCGGCCAAACGCGGGCGGGGTGCCGGCGCCGGCACTCGCCTGCCAATTTGGCTGCGCCGGCAAATCGTTGAGACCGGGAAACAATTTATCCGCCTCGCCGGCACCGAGCTTGTCTTCGACCATTTTGGCCAGCCGCTCGAGTTGGCGATTGAGCTGATCCATGTTCTTGCGAAATTCCAGCCGCATCGCGCGAATTTGCTCCAGACTTTCACGCGAGCATTGCCGCAGCTCGCGCATATCCTGGCGCAGCGCGGTGATTTCGTTTAGCAATACTTCCTGAATGGTTTCCACCACCATCTCACGCAATTGTTTTTCCGTCATCGTATCCAATCTCCATTTGGTCCGGCGCGCGAAATTCATTTTCACGCGATGATGATCATTGTACTGCGGTGCAGTTGAATTTAAATTGCAGGCCAACCGAAATTTCAGTGGGCGTCATTAAACCGGCTCATTTTTAAACTACCACGAAGACACAAAGAAAAGCTTGTGGTTCTGTCTATTGGTTTTTGGGTGCCTTCGTGCCTTGGTGGTTAAAAAAATGTTGGGCGATCAAAAAACTTGTAGCTTGTGCCCGTAGTAATTTTATTCTGCTTTTGACGGCAATAATGCGTGGTTGAAGTATTTGATTATGCCGTGATCAAATATTTTCGTTTTTAAAACGCTTCCACAATCACCGCCGCGCCCTGCCCGCCGCCAATGCACGCGGTCGCCAAGCCATATTTGGTTTTGCGCCGCCGCAGTTCGTTGAGCAGCGTCAGCGTCAAGCGGGTGCCGCTGGCGGCGAGCGGATGGCCGAGGGCAATCGCGCCGCCATTGACGTTGGTACGCTCGCGGTCGAGGCCCAATTCTTTTTCCACCGCGAGATATTGCGGCCCAAACGCTTCATTCACTTCCACCAAATTCATTTGCGCCAAACTCATGTTGGCGCGTTGCAACGCGGCGCGACTGGCGGGCGCGGGACCGATGCCCATGATACTCGGTTCAACGCCGGCGAAACCCCAATTCACCAGGCGGCCAATCGGCTGCAATCCCCGGCGCTCGGCAATATCGGCGCGCGTCATCACCATCGCCGCGGCGCCATCCACGATGCCGCTGGCATTTCCCGCGGTGATGCAGCCGTCTTTTTTGAAATATGGCGTCAGCTTCGCGAGGCCATCCAGTGTCGTGTCCGGACGGGGATGTTCGTCGCGATTGAACGAGCCCTTTTTGCCGAGGTCGATGGCGGCCACTTCTTCCGCCATTTTGCCGCTGTCCCACGCCGCTTTTGCGCGCATTTGACTGAAATGGGCGTACTCGTCCGTGGCCGCGCGCGTGATGTCATATTTCTCCGCGAGATTCTCGGCGGTTTGCGCCATCGTGAAGCCGCAGTTCGGATCGAGCAGCGCTTCCCATAAATAATCTTCGAGCTTGCCGGAATTCAGCCGCAAGCCCCAGCGCGCCCCGCGAATGATGTGCGGCGCCTGGCTCATGCTTTCGGTGCCGCCGACGAGCACAAAATCCGCTTCCTGCATCAACAGCAAGCGCGCGCCTTGCACAATGGCTTCGAAGCCCGAACCGCAGAGCCGATTCACCGTGACTGCCGGCACCGGCACCGGCACGCCCGCTTTCAAACCCACGTGGCGCGCGAGATACACCGCGTCGCTCGAGGTTTGCAGCACGTTGCCAAACACCACGTGATTGATCTCCTCGGGCTTGACGCCGGCCTGTTGCATGGCCGCTTTGGCCGCGTGCACGCCGAGATCAGTCGCGGAAATTTCGCGCAGCGCGCCGCCGAACGCGCCAAACGCCGTCCGTTTGCCGCCGAGGAAAACGATATTTTCAATTTTCATGTTAGGCTCCAGTGGGATAGAAATTTATTAGTTAAGATAACACTTCTTGAGCAGGCAGGCAAGGAAAAAGATGGGAGGTGAAGTTGGCGCCTATTCCCGCGCGGTGTGTGATTCCGTGGTCACGCCGGGGTCATGCGCTCTCGCGTTCCGATTTTATTACCGGCAGAATCGGCTTCTGCTGAAAGCGCGGAAAATGTGAAATAACTGTAACAGCAGCCTGCAGTTTAATTTTTTGCGAGACATGTCTTGACATTGCGTGAAAAGTTGTTTAGTTTTTTAACTTGAAGTCTGCGACTTCGACGCATTCAAACTTGCGCCCGCAAAGCATAGGCAACAACCCTAAAGCTTTTGGAGCATTTCGCGGTTTGGTGAAAGCATTCATTAAAATGGAAATAGAGGCGTGCAAATTCGCGCCGGCAAAAAATGCGAAAAGTTTTTGTGCGGTCCACATTTTTGCGGGCGGGCAATGATTTGACGAGGTGGAATTGTGAAACCAAGGTTCAACCGGATTCGGATCTGTTGCGGGTAGCGGTTGCCGAAAGATAAAAACCATTCAGGAGATTGCGATGAGCAAAAGATTTTTTTTAAATTTGGCTTCGGTGGGTGTTTTACTGTTGACGTTTACGGTCGCCTCGTTATCGTGGCGTTCAGGAGAAAATGCGGTCACGAAAAATCCGAACGCTTTGCGCCACAACAACAAACGCAGCCTGCCTATTCACAACAAGCTCACCGGCATGGCGCGCAAGGCGGCCAGCGCCGAGTGGTTCATGCAGCAACGCACTTATCCGGTGGGTTACATTCCCGTAGACGCCGAAATCAAAGCGGTGGAGGATCTGCGCCAGCGTATGATTCCGGAACTGCGAGCCAAAGGCCTCAGTCTCGCGAAATCAGCCGCCGGGCAATTGAGTTGGGAACCGCTGGGTCCGGGCAATATCGGCGGCCGCTTGCGCGGTTTAGTGACGCATCCCAGCAATCCCAATATTATTTATGTTGGTTCGGTGGGCGGCGGCGTGTGGAAATCGACGAACGGCGGCGCCAACTGGACCGCGACCATGAGCGATTTGATCACGCTGAATATTTCGGCACTGGCGATGAAGCCGGGCGATCCCAATACGCTGTATGCCGGCACCGGCGAAGCGTATTTCACCGGCGACTGCTTGCCCGGTCGCGGCATTTTGAAAACCACGGACGGCGGCCAAACCTGGAAACGCCTGCACGTGGCGCAGGGTCTCAATTCGCCCTTCATCACTGAGATTGTGGTTTCACCGGCCGATCCGAATGTGGTTTATGCCGCGGGCCGCAAGGCGGTGCCGAACAACGTTTCGCTTCCCACTGAAACTGTACCCGATCCCGGCGTCAGCGCGATTTTTAAATCCACCAATAGCGGCGAAACCTGGGAGGACGTCACCACCGGCAAAGGCATCGAGCATAATTCGCAAACGGTGTTTGATGATTTTGCCACCGACGTGGCGGTCAGCCCGACGAATGCGAATATCGTTTATGGGGCGTTTGGCATTTTTGCCTCCGGCGGCATTTGGAAATCGACCAACGGCGGCCAAAGCTGGTCGCGCTTGACGAACGGCCTGCCCGACCCGACGCAACCCAATCAAGGCTATAACCGCATTGAATTGGCGATGGCACCTTCCAACCCCGAGGTTTTGTACGCGTCATTGTCTTACCTGCAAAAGCAGGGCGACACCAATAATTTACCCAATTCCGCCATGTTGGGTATATGGAAAACCAGCAACGGCGGACAGAACTGGACGCAAATGACGACGCCGAAGAGCATTGCCAAACGTAATCTGGATGATAACCTCACCACCGCGCTCGGCCAGCAGGGTTATTATGATAATGCGCTCATCGTGCATCCGACCGACCCCAACACCGTCTTTGTCGCCGGCCTCGATATTTACAAAACCACCAACGGCGGAAACACCTGGTCACAAGTCAGTTTTTGGATCGACCAAAACCCCGACAACTTGCCCTATGTGCATGCCGATCATCACGAGTTTGCCTTCGATCCTTCCACCAATCCGCCGACGCTGTACAACGGCAGCGACGGCGGCATCGCGCGCTCCCGCGATTTGGGCAACTCGTGGGAAGTGATCAACCGGGATTTGGGCGTGACGCAATTCTACGCCTTTGCAGTTCATCCGACCAATCCGAAAGTTTTGATCGGCGGCACGCAGGACAATGGCACGCCGATGACCATCGACGGCACGTTGAACAATTGGTTCGAAGCCGCCGGCGGCGGTGACGGTTGGCAGGCGTATTTTGATTTCAACAATCCGACGACGCTGTACACCTCGATTTATGGCGTGAACATTTTTCGTCTGACCTACGATTATACCACCGGCCAGATTATAACTTTTCAAAGGGTTGGCCGCACCGATGGCGCGAATGGGATCACCCAGGAAGATGCAGATGGCGCGGGTTTCTTTGCGCCGTATGAAATGTCGTCAACCAATCCGAATGTGATGGTGTTGGGAACGTACCGGTTGCTGAAAACGACGAACCGGGGCGATAGCTGGACGGCAATCAGCGGCAACAGTTCCGGCCCCTCTATTGTCACGTTGGCGATTGCCGAGGGCAATGATAATGTTATCTGGTTCGCCACGCAAAACGCGGAGATCATCAAAACGGAGAATAACGGCCAAAGCTACACGGATGCCACTGGCGCCAACCTGCCCAAAAAGTTTGTCACCGATATCGAGCTTGATCCCACGAACGCCAGCACGGTTTATCTGACTTACTCCGGCTACGGCTCGCCGCACGTGTTCAAATCCACCAATGCCGGCGGCAGTTGGACGAACATCACCAATAATTTGCCGGACACGCCGGCGAATGCCATTCAAGTGCATCCGCAACAGCCGAACTCGCTGTTTTTGGCGACGGACATCGGCGTGTTTGTGAGTGAAGACGGCGGGCAAACCTGGGTGCCGAGCGGAACCGGTTTTCCAACCGTGCAAACTGTGGCGCTGGTGTTGGATACGAAACAAAATCGCATTTACGCCGCGACGCACGGTCGTGGCGTTTACAGCGCGCCGCTGACCGGCACGGGAGGGGCAGCGAGTTTGAACGTCGACGTTGCGCAGCTTGATATAACGTTGCGTCCCGGCACGACGCGGTCGGTGCAATTCAATTTGGGCAATACAGGAACGGCGCCGCTCAGTTATAATATCACGGCCACCGGGCCGGCGGCAAATGGCGTCATCAATGCGCGGGCAAATTTTGAAAATGATTACAATGCCCCGATGCCGAAATTTAATCTTGCCGCCATCGCTGCAGTCAGCGGCCCGGCCCGCCGCGCCGGCGAAACCTCGCCGCTCACCAGCCCGTTGACGTTGGGAAATTATGCCGACGATGTAATCGTCTATGATGACGGTAACAACACCGCTGATGATTATGTCGGTCTGGGGCCGAACAACGGCAACAGTTTTTACTGGCTGAATTCGTTTACGCCCTCGGGATTCAGTTTTCGGTTGGAAGCTTTTGATTTTTACATGCGCACCGAAGGAGCAAGCTCTAATCCGGTTTTTGTCGGCGTGCTGGATGTGAATGGGAACATTCTGGCGCAGGGAAATTTGACGCTGGCGACGGCGCCCAATGGGAGTTTTTATAACATCACGGTCAATCCGAATTTGTCTTTTAATGACGGACAAACGTTTGCGATCGTCATCGGCGCTTCGAATGTGATTCCCTTTCCCGCCGGCACGGATGTCGATGCAGCGGTGCCCAATCGCAGTTTTTATCTCAATCCGAACACCAACCAGTATGTGAATCTCAACACCATTTCCGGTTTTCAAAACGCTGCGTTTATGATTCGCGCGCGCGGCACGAAAAGCGGCTTGCCGAATCAACCGCCGATTGCGCGCGGCACCATTTCCAAATCACAGGCGACGGTGAATGAAACCATTTCCTTTGACGCCTCGCAATCTTCCGATCCCGATGGCCAGATCACGCAATATCGCTGGGAGTTCGGCGACGGTAGTTCGAGCAATCAGAGCGTGACGACGCACGCCTATTCGCAACCCGGCACGTACACGGTGCGGATCACGGTGACGGATAACCAGGGTGCCACCGGACAGGCGCAGGGACAGGTGACGGTCACCGGGCAGCCGAATCAATCGCCGATCGCGCGCGCCACCCTTTCCAAAACGCAGGCCCGCGTGAATGAGAGCATCTCGTTTGATGCGTCCACCTCTTCCGATCCCGACGGGCAGATCACGCAATATTTGTGGAATTTCGGTGACGGCACCACGAGCAACCAGCGCACGGCGGCACATGCTTATGCGCAGGCGGGCAATTTTACCTACACCTTGACCGTAACGGATAACGGCGGCGCCACCGGGCAAACCTCCGGACAGGTGTCGATTACCGCCACGCCCTCTCGGCTCACGGTGACGCCGGCCAATGGTATTGTGGCAACCAACGCTTCGCAAAGCATCACCGTGAATTTTGACGCGCAAGGATTGGCGGAAGGCAGCTATCAAGGACAGCTCAGCATCACCAGCAACGGCGGCAGCCGCAATGTGCCCGTGCGCATCACGGTGAGCAATGCGGTGAAAGTTGAGGAGACGCGCAGTGAATTGCCGCGCACGGTAGCGTTGGCGCAAAATTATCCGAATCCGTTCAACCCCGAAACGAAAATTCAGTATAGTCTTCCCGCCGCCGCAGAAGTTAATTTGCGCGTTTATAATTTGCAGGGCGAGCTGATCGCGACGCTTGTTGCCGGCACGCAAACCGCAGGCGAACACATTGTTTTCTGGGATGGCCGCAATCGTCTCGGCGACCGCGTCGCCAGCGGCATTTATCTTTATCGTTTAGAAGCTGTTGCCGCCAATGGCACGATCACCGGCTTGACGAAAAAATTGACCATGATGAAATAGCTTCATTAATTTTTCAGTTTCCGAAAACCCCGGAGTGACAAACTTCAGTTTGTCACTCAAGGAGAACCCATGAGCATCCACATTGGCGCGCAGCCGGGCGAGATCGCCGCAACCGTGTTGTTGCCGGGCGATCCGTTGCGGGCAAAATATATGGCCGAAACCATGTTGACGCAACTGGTATGTTACAGCCAGGTGCGCGGCATGCTCGGTTTCACTGGGTTATATAAAGGTAAGCGCGTTTCCATTCAAGGCTCGGGCATGGGCATGCCGTCGATGGCGATTTACGCGCATGAACTGGCGGCCTTCTATCAAGCGCAGCGGCTGATCCGCGTCGGCAGTTGTGGCGCGATTCTGCCGGATTTGCAACTGCGCGACATTATTCTGGCGATGTCCGCCTCGACGGATTCGAGTTTCAATAAATTGCGTTTTCAGGGAATGGACTACGCGGCGACGGCAAGTTTTCGTTTGCTCAAAAAAGCTGTTGATTGCGCGCAACAAATAGGGGTCGTTACAAAAGTCGGCGCGATTCTCAGCAGCGACACTTTTTACAGCCCCGATCCCGAGCAATGGAAATTGTGGGCGTCCTACGGCGTGCTGGCAGTCGAAATGGAGACCGCGGCTTTGTACACCATCGCTGCGCAACACGGCATCGAAGCTTTATCGATTTTGACCGTTTCCGATAGCCTGATCACCGGCGCCGCCGAATCCTCCGAAGCCCGCCAGCAGGCTTTTACCTCGATGTTTGAAATTGCGCTGGAGATGGCCGAATAGTTTTGTCACTGCCCGGGTGCTCACAGCGCCCGGGCAGTACCTGATTGCTCGAGATTCCCGCCTTGACGTTACACCCAAATTGGTGAACTTATACACTGTTTAATATTGTCAGTTTTTATGAAGAATGATATTTACAAACTTATCAACAGCACTGATAATATTTTAAATTTTCTCCTCACCCTCCGCCGCTATCAAGCCTACGGCGAAGACGCCGCGAATTATTTCGACGGCAAAAATTTCCGCAAAGTTTTCAAAAGCGATGATAAACATTTTTTGCTCTCTTTGCAAGAAACCAACGACAGCATCGCGTTAAATCTCGAACCGGCCACCCGTTCACAAACCGTTTGGCAACAAGCGGAACATATCGCCCGCAAGATTCTCGGCCTCGATTTTCCGCTGGAGAAATTTTACCAATTCGCGAAAAGCGACGCTGTTCTGCACGAGCTGACGCAAAAATTCCGCGGCTTTCGCCCGACGCTGGCGGCGAATCCGTTTGAGATGATGGTGACTTCCATCTCGGCGCAACAGATCAATTTGCAATTTGCGTTCACGGTCCGCAGTCGTTTGGTCCGGCGTTATGGGGAAAAACTCGTCGTCGACGGACAAACCTATTACGCCTTTCCGACGCCGGAGAAATTAGCGCGCGTCAAAGTGAGTAGCCTGCGGCAGTTGCAATTCACCGAGAAAAAATCGGAGTATATCATCGGCTTGTCCAAAGCCATTCGCGACGGCCAGCTCGACTTGGAAGCCTTGTCGCAACAAGCGGATGAAGCAATCGCCGAGAAGCTGATTGCGTTGCGCGGCATCGGCCGCTGGACCGTGGACTGGTTTCTGGCGCGCTGTCTCGGCCGCGGCGACGCGTTTCCCGCCGGCGATCTCGGCGTGCGTAAAGCCGTGCAGCATTTTTATTTTAACGGTAAAGAAAAATCGGAAGATGAATTGCGCAAATTTTCCCAACGCTGGGGCGAGTTTGCGAATTTAGCGACGCATTATTTGCTCACGGGCGTGGCGCTGGGAACGTAAAATTCGGCTTGCAAGTCAAGAGAGATTTGTTTAATTTGCTTGGTAAAGCTTTGGATGGTCTCGGTAACAAATTATCAGATTATTCATTGATTTTTTCAATGAAGAGGTTTGACATGGATTTGATTGCAATGGAAGCGCAGTTAAAAAAGCTCGAGCTACAAGTGCAAATTCTGAAAGCTAAGCTAAAAAAGTTACAAACCAACGCCCCGGTCCAGGCATTTGCCGATTTGCGCGGCATTTTAAAAGGGCAAGTTCACAGTACGGAAGAGGAAATCGACGCCATTTTGTATCGCTTGCCGCCGGAGCCTAATGTATGACGTATGTGATTGACACTCACCCCCTCGTCTGGCATGTGGAAGATGATCCTCGTTTGAGTCCAGAAGTTCTGACGGTTCTAGACGACCTCTCATCGCGGATAGTCATTCCAGCGATGGTGCTTGTAGAAATTAAATATCTATATGCGGCCAAACGTATTAAAACAAATCTTGTCGATTTGATCCAACGTCTTTCACGTCTCTCCAACTGTAGTATTTGTCCTCTGGACGAAGAGGTTGTCGAATATATTCCTGAAAATTTAAACATTCACGATGCCATTATTGTTGCGACAGCATTGGTTTATCGCGATGTACTTGGCCATCAAGTCAAATTGATCACCAAAGATAGACAGATTCGAGACAGTAAGCTGGTTGACGTGATTTGGTGAAATTCTAACTTGGTGAGTAGTAAGTTCTATATTCCATCAAGAAATGATTATGCCCTCACTCATGGATCAAGATCTCCAATCCATTCAAGAAGTCCGTTCGCTCGTGGCGAAAGCGCGCGAAGCGTATTTGCGTTACAAGGAATTTTCGCAGGAGCAGGTCGATCGCATCGTTGCAGTGATGGCGGAGGCGGGATTCAAGGCGAGCGAGCGGCTGGCGCGGCTGGCGGTGGAAGAAACGAAATATGGCAAAGTCGCGGATAAAACCGTCAAGAACCAATTTGCGACGCGCGATTTATATGAGCATATAAAGGGAATCAAAACCGTCGGCGTCATTGGCGAAGATGCGAAAAAGAAAATTCTCGAAATCGCCGAGCCGTTTGGCGTCGTGGCCGCCGTGGTGCCGACGACGAACCCGACGTCGACGGCGATGTTCAAATGCATCATCGCCGTGAAAGCGCGCAACGGCATCGTGGTGTCGCCGCATCCGCGCGCGAAAAATTGCACGCTGGAAGCGGTACATGTCGTGCAGCAGGCCGCGATCAGTGCCGGCGCGCCGGAGGGACTCATTCAATGTTTATCGATTCCCACCAATGAAGGCACGAATGAGTTGATGCGGCATCGCGACATTGCGGTGATTCTTGCCACCGGCGGAACAGGGCTGGTGCGCGCGGCATATTCAGCGGGCAAACCTGCATACGGTGTTGGCCCCGGCAATGTGCCGGTTTATATTGATCGCAGCGCCGATGTTCCAAAGGCCGTCGCCGATGCTGTGGCCGGAAAAACCTTTGATTGGGGCACGCTGTGTTCTTCGGAGCAGGCGCTGGTTGTTGATGCGCCAGTTGCTGATCGCGTCATGGAAGAATTGAAAAAACAGAAAGCGTATTTTCTCAGCGATGCCGAAGCCGATAAAGTCGCGAAAGTTTTGGTGACGCCGGATTTTCGCATCAATGCTGAAATGGTTGGTCAGGCACCGCAGCGTATCGCGACGGCAGGTGGATTTTCGGTGCCGGATGATGTTCGTGTTTTAGTTGCACGCGTTGCTGGCGTGGGAAAACAATTTCCGCTTTCCGCCGAAAAACTTTCGCCGGTGCTGGCGTTGTTTGTCGAAGACGGCTGGCAAAAAGGCTGCGAACGCTGCATGGAATTGCTCAATTTCGGCGGTCGCGGCCACACCCTCGGCATTCATGCGAATGATAAAGAGGTGGTGATGCAGTTCGCGCTGAAGAAGCCGGCGTTTCGAATCGTCGTCAATACTCCCACTGCCATCGGCGCGGTCGGTTACACCACCGGACTCGATCCGAGCATGACGCTGGGTTGCGGCTCGTACGGCGGCAATATCACGAGCGACAATATCGGTCCGGTGCATCTCCTCAATATCAAACGCGTGGCGTGGGAAACCAAACCGCTGTCGATGGCGCGCGAGACCGGCGCGTGGCGCCCAGTGTTGCCAACTTCCACGACTCGAGCCGCTGAATTTCCTTATCAAAAAGCACTCTCGTCAGAGGTTTCGCGCAAGGGCAGCGCCCAACCGGCTTCAGTAAAATCCATGCCGGCGCCTGTCGACAAACCGTGGCTCGCGAGCCGGGAAACGGATGAAAAAAAATACGGCGCCGGTAAGATGAGCGGCGAGCAGGTGGATAAGATTGTGAGCGAGTTTGTAAAGGCGCGGCGAAAGGCTTAATTGAAAATGTCTCTCACGATTCCCCTCGGCGTCTCCAGTCGCCATTTTCATATCTCGCAGGCTGATCTCGAAATTCTATTCGGCAGCGGCTATCAACTGACCAGGTTGCGCGACATTTCGCAGAAGGGCCAGTTCGCGGCGAACGAGACTCTCACTGCCATCGGGCCGAAAGGAAAAATTGAAAAAATCCGCATCGTCGGTCCGACACGCGGCAAAACGCAATTGGAGATTTCGCGCAGCGATGCGGTATTGCTGGGCCTCGATCCGCCGGTGCGTTATTCCAGTGATCTGGCCAATTCGGCGAAGGCTCATCTCATTGGCCCGAAAGGCGAGCTGGATTTAAAAGAAGGCGTGATTATCGCGCAGCGCCACATTCACATGGCGCCGGCGGACGCGAAAAATTTCAATGTGAAAGACCGTGATCGCGTCGTCGTCGCGCCGGTCGCAAAAACAGCATCGCCCAATTCCGAAGCACGCACGGTGATTTTCGATAATGTATTAATTCGCGTCCATGAAAGCTTTGTGCTCGACTTTCATATCGATCTCGATGAAGCTAACGCCGCTGGTCTCAAAACCGGCGATCAGGTGCGCATCCTCGGATTATCGGAACATCATGTAACCGAACCAGCCGCCAAACTGATTACGGAAAACGATGTACGCCGCGCCATGTTAGAAAAACGCCGGATAAAAGTTCCAACCGGCGCGAAAATTACCCCGGCAGCGGCAGAATTGGCAAAAGCGCATAAAGTGTTTATCTGAACCCTGACGACTGAATACTGTGGCCGACGCACCCTTTCGCCTCCACCTCGCCGGAAGTTGGACGCCTTCCCAAGTTCAAATTTCTTACCACCCAACCGAATATACTTTTCCCGCCGATTTTGCGCGCCGCGCCGAGGCGCATTGGCACGAACTTATCGCGCCAGGCAAAAACTATCTTTTCAACGGCGCGCTTTGCCGGCTCGAAAAATTCAGCGCGATGAATGGCAATTTGCAATTGTCGTTTTCGCGTACCTGCTATCGCGATTTGTTGTTCAGCAATGCGAATACGACGGAGTTGATCGCGACACTGGGTGAAAGCGGCCCGGTGCTTGCATTGGGCGTCAGCGCCGTCATCGAAACCAGTGACGGCTTCTTACTGATCATTCGACGCAGTATGCATGTTGGCGAGGGCCCTGGAGCTTTGGACATTATCGGCGGGCATATTCATCCAGATCAACATTTTCGTGACGGTGTGCCCAATGTATTTGTGGCAATCAAAGATGAGATGCGGAGCGAACTCGGCGTGCCCTCGGCTTTGCTGGAAGATTGCCTTTGCATCGGCCTGACGGAAAGCTTTCGTCAGCGCAAACCCGAACTCGCTTTTGGGGTGCGCCTGCCATTGACGATGCCGGAAATCCGGCAATTCGCCCAACAGGCGCCGGAAGGCGAGGAATATTCCGAGTTGCTGGCGATTCGCGCCGATCCTGCAACCATCAAAAAGTTTATGATGGAACACGGCGATAATATCGCGTCAGCAACGCTCGGTTGTTTTGAATTGTATATGCAAATGAAGCGGTGAGAGCGTTTGATAAACCACGTTAATAGATTAAAAACTGCACACGAAATTTTTCTGTGAGGGTTTTATTGTCGAAAAGAATTTTTACGCCGGCGGCGCGAATTTCACGGCCAGCAGCGCGTCGCGAAATTCTTGCGCCGTTTGATAACGCTCAGCGGGATTTTTTGCCAACGCACACCCGATGATGTCGTCAAGCTCGAGCGGCAGTTCGACGTTTTGCAAGCTCGGGGGAATGTGCATTTTGTGAACGATTTTGTAGGCCAGCGCGGCCAGCGAATCGCCGGCGAAAGGGCGAGCGCCGCTGAGCAACTCATATAAAACCACGCCCAATGAAAAAATATCAGCGCGGCTATCGGCGGTTTCTTCTTCAAATTGTTCCGGCGCCATGTAGCTCGGCGTTCCCAGCACGTGGCCGGGCAGCGTCAATGAAAAATTATCTGCAATTTTCGCAATGCCGAAATCCGTCACTTTCGCTTTGTCGTTGGGCAACAGCATGATGTTCGACGGCTTGATGTCGCGATGAATAATGCCGGCCTGATGCGCATAATCCAGGGCGCTGCATACCTGCGCGATGATTTTCACCGCGCGCTCCGCTTCAAAACGATGTTCAGTTTTTAACGCCTGCCGTAGATCCCGCCCTTCGATGTGTTCCATCACGATGTACGAGAGATCATGCTTGTCCTCCACATCATAAACCACCACGATGTGCGGATGGCTTAGTTTCGCAATGGCGCGGGCCTCGCGATAAACCCGATCTTTGATCGTGGTAGTGTCCGCCTCGCTGGCGGCCAAATTGAAGCAAACCGTTTTGATCACCACCCGGCGATCCAGTTTGGGATCGCGCGCCAAATAAATTTTCCCCATCGCGCCTTTGCCGATTTCACGCTCGATCTGATAGCGGCCTAACACTGGTTTTTCTATTAATATCGAATCGGTATGAGGCTTTGCCCGAGTGTCGATTTCTGGTTGCGTATAGGTGATAACCGATAATTGCTTGCTGGTTTCTTGCGGCAGATAATCGAGTCCGGGTAACTGATGATTGACCGTGGGGACTGCCTGAGCGGCAGGAAGGGTTTCCATTTGCAACGGCGATAAAATTGTGTGTCCATTTTCCTTATTTAATTCGACAGCAGACACCACGATCGGCGACGAGGTCAATGCTTGAACGGCGCCCTCAGGATGATCGAACCCATTAGCTACAATCAGCAGCGCTGAGTCGGAATGTTCGTTGGAGGTGGGTGGAATCATGCTGCGGTCGGCGGCTTCTTCTTGGATTTCAAGTTCAAAATTTTCTAATTCCGGCTCCGCGGCGATCATCTCCGCAAAGAAAGCTTGGGTTTGCAAGGAAGGCTGGTGCGTTTCCTCATTTTCAGTTTCCAGAGCTAATTTTGATTCTGCGGTTGCCGTGATGGCTCGCCCTTCGTTAAAAGCAACAGAAGCGGACAATGCGATGGCCGGCGTTTGTGATTCAGTTTTCTTTACTTCGAAGTGATGCGGGGTGGCAATAGCGGGAAGCAAACGTTCCTCTGGCACCAGGATTTTTTCCGGCGTCGCCAGCGTGGGCCTGATTTGCAGCCATATATGGCTGAGACGGTGGCGTTGGGTGAAGATCACCAAACCGAACAGCAAGATGCCGGCGCCGCAGAGATAAGCGAACACCGGATGCCCGGATGAGTTTTGT
The DNA here is from genome assembly GCA_964447935.1 of uncultured Cytophagia bacterium. GTDB lineage: Bacteria > Zhuqueibacterota > Zhuqueibacteria > Zhuqueibacterales > Zhuqueibacteraceae > Zhuqueibacter. The sequence goes on from CAYUVM010000021.1 coordinate 16,490, forward strand.
GTTGCCGCTGTAAGCTTCGGTTTTGATGAGGGCAAATTTTTATTTGCCGGCACTGGTTCTTTTACTATGGTGTCAATGCGAGCAAGAGAGTTAACCGCCAGCGGCTCTTTTTTATTAATCGGCAAGCGCAACGGAGCGGTTGGCGTTGTCTCAACAGCACTTGCCGGTTTGGCTCTGTGTAATGAGGCTTCTTTTTTATTTTTTTCAGCGATGGAGGTTTTGTTGATTTCAGCGGTTTTATTGCGAGCTGATTTTAAACCTGGCGGCGTTTTGTTTTTGGATAATTTTGAATTGTTTTTTTGCGCAACCGCCGCCAGCGAATCGCGGCGCGCCGCGGCTAATTGTGCGGAATCGATGGCAGCGATTTTGGTTTCAAGCGCTGGAGCTGGTTGGCTGAGTGCCAGCTTTTCTTGCACGCGATGCAAGTTTTTCTGCGCCGGAATTAAATTCGGCTCCAATTCTAATGCGCGCCGATAGGCTGCCAGCGCCGCGGGTAAATCGCCTCGCGCTTCCTGGGCGGCGCCAAGATTGTTGTAAAGCTGCGCGGAAGGTTGTGCCGGCAGGGCTTGATTATAGGCGGCAATTGCCTCGGCGTATTTTTTTTGTTGGAAATAGATCAGGCCAAGGGTGGCATAAGCCGAAAATAGAGTCGCGTCGATAGCAACAGCCTTTTCCAAATGCACTACAGCCGCCGGCCATTTGGTCTGCTGAAAATATTCACGGCCGAGCGCCCAATGAATCAATGCGATTTGCCGGCGCCCGGGCGTGGATAACGTGGCGGGATCGCCGGTTTCACCCAACTTGGCGGCCTTCTGCAATAAGTCAAGACGTGACGTGGTTTTTTTCTCCTGCAACGCCTTCTCATAAATCTCCTGTGCCCGCTTTAAGTCGTTTGGCGTTTGCGCCGCAGCCGGAGAACACAATACGGCAAGCATGAAAAAAACTCCGAGGGCAAACCGGCCATCGCGGCCACGACGAAATTCGCCCGGCCGCGCCAGCAGGTTTCGCAACGGATGGAGACGTGTTGGCATTTTATCGCAATAAAATAAGTTTATGGCTCGCGCTGAAATTTGCCGCTTCGAGCCGGTAAAGGTAAATTCCCGCGGTCACCCGCTGGCCGAGATCATCGCGGCCGTTCCAGCGCGCTTCATGATAGCCAGCGTTTAAATCTTCATTGTTCACTAACGTGCGCACGATGCGGCCCGCAAGATCGAAAATCGTCAATCGTACCGTGCCGGAGCTGGGCAGGCCAAAACGAATGACGCCAATTTGCGGCAGCTCTGCCAGCCGCAGCGGATTGGGATAACTCGGCGCCAGTTCAAACCCGGCGGGGATTAAGTTTTGCAAAGCTCCGGCCTCGGCCAATTGCGCTTCTTGCCCCACCCACCAAATGAAATGGCGCGGTTGCGCCGTGGCGCGAAAAGTATAAGACGCGTCGCCGGACAACTCTGCGGAGCGAATTTCCTGGCGTAGATGGCCGTCAAGATCTTGCAACACGATCTTCGCCTCTGCCGGAAAATCACCGGACAGCGTCCAACGCAATTCCACCGGCAATCCCGGACGGCTGGCCACCACCTCGAACGGCCATGATTGCGCCCCACTGCCCGCCGGGCGAAAATCGCGCGTGAATTTTCCCGCAAAACGAGACCAAGCAGAATGATTAAAATACAAGCTCACGTGGTCGCCGATGGTTGGCGGCTCTGACCAATCAAGGGGATCCCAATTGGCCTCGGCCTGCAAGGCTTCGCCGAGATAATTCGTTGCGTCGGAAAATTCTCCATCGGAAACGCGCAATTGGATTTGCCAGTTTATTGCTGCCGCGGGCGTGAGCGTTTTACTCGCGCCGCTTTCCATGACTGGCGCGAGATGAATGGTCTGGGCTTGTGAATCTAAATTTCTTAGAAAATATCCCTGCCACGGCAGTAGGCTATTTTGCTGATCGAGATATTGCGTGCCATCGAACGCCCACAAATTATTTTCCACGCTTGCCGGTTTTTGCACCGCTGCCCACGCCGTGGGAAAATCAAACGGCGTTGCGATAAGATTCCACCCCGGTTGCAGTTTTAAAACAAACAGCGCATCGGTGCGAATCGAGCGCGCCGGGCCGGCATCAAAGTTTTGCGGCGTTGTGGTAATTAACCAAAAGGCGCGGCCCGGCGCCAAGTTTTCAAAGGCGGGCTTGCCGAATTCAACATTGCCCTCGCCGGGCTGATAACGAAAAAGCCGCCACCGCGTGGGATCATAACTGCCCAAATCATCTTCCAGAATTTGCGCCGGCGCGCCGTTGAAGAGCAGATATGGCACGGAAAAAAGTTGATAACGCTTGGCAACAAAAGGCAGCGGCGCTGCAACGTTTGCCGAACTGACTTGCACCGATTGAAAATTAACCGCCGGCCACCGGACGCGATTGCCGGCTGAATCTGCGGCTTCAAAAAAGTACTCCAACCCGGACGCCGGTATTGCTGCGGCCTCGAGGCGAATGGAGAAAGAAGCGGCTGGGTTTGGCAGTTGTAAATTTTTATTTTGATAGGTTGACGTTCCGGCGGCCCGATAATAAAGCACGACTTCGCGAATTTTAGAAAGTGCATCAGACGCCTGCCCCGATAACACCAGCTCGGTTGCAGCCAGCGCGGTATCCGCCGCCGCGGGGAGCAAAATCGGCGGAGTACGATCGACTTTGAATGACGCAGCCACCCACGACCCGAGGTTACCGGCGCTATCTTCGGCCATAAAGGTCCAGCCGTGCGCGCCTTCACTCAATCGTAAAACGAGTGGAAAATTACTGGCGGTGCCATTGACAAACCCGAAAAATTTGCCATCTAAGAAAAAATGATAGCGTTTGATGCC
>CAYUVM010000022.1:0-18861 GCA_964447935.1 uncultured Cytophagia bacterium
CGTAGCGCGTTTGATTGGCGTAGCGATGCACGACGCGGCTGCCCTGCGCTTTTTCCCCATCGCCAAATTCCCAAAAATAATCGAGCAGATCGCCCTCGGCGTCAGTCGAGCCTTTCGCGTCAAACACGATGGAGTTGCAATCCGACAGCGCGAGGATTTTGGTCTGAATCACCGGCCGGCGATTCGGCTTGCCCAAATAAATCGGCAAATCGATTGGCAACGTTTTGCCTGCCTCATCGGTTACATAAAATGTCGCATCATTCGGCGTTTCGCCGCCCTGCCCAAAGCTGATCGCCCCCAAGCGGCCGCTTTCTAATTTTTCGAGCGTGACGGAATTTTTAACCCATTCACCTTGCCCCGAAGATGTCATTAATAAATTCGAGCGCAGCGCCGTTTCAACGGCAACGTCAGCCCCGGCAAGATCGAAATTATGCACGAGAATTTTTTGCAAATTTCCCGGGATAAAAAATTTCACGCTCGCAAACGGATCTTCTTTGCGCAGGCGAATCGTCGGGGCATACGTAAAAACCTTTGCACCCTCGGGCGTTTTATTTTGGCTTTCACTTTGGCTTAACCGCGCATCGAAGACGTTTGCATCATTGCCTTTCACACCTTGCACAACGAGCTTCAAATAATAATAGCCGCCAATTTTTTCGCCGGCGCTGGGCAGGAATTTCGCAAACGTGTGCCACTCATTATTGCGCAGCGCATTCTCGCCGACGGTTTCGCTTTTGAGCAGCAGCCCGGCGCTCAAATCCGACGCATTCGGAAACGGGCTTTGCGCAGTCGCCGCCGAATACACGCCAGCGCCGCCGTACAATGCAAAACTCGTTTGCGTGTCCCAATTGCCGCCGAGCGCGAGATCGTTCTCGTTGCCGCAGTCCATATCAAAAAGGCGCAGGTATAAACTATCAGTGGCGTCCTCCGGAATTTGCAGAAAAATAACCTGCTTGAAATCGTCGTCACCTTCAGCGATGGCGGCCGAGGGACCGTAGGTAACCATCAACACATTGGCCTGCGCAAAAAGCAGCACAGGCAAAAGGAGAAAACTGGTTGCGAGCGTTTTCAGGATGCGGTTCATTTTTTCCTTCCTCAGTTCGACCACATGTTAACAGCGTATTTTAGGCACTCGTGCAGAGCGAATCAAGCGATGTTCAAAACAACTGATATTCTTTTTGGTTCCCATAATAATCCTCCAACACCACGGTTTTTAGTCTCACGCCGTCCGGCGCCGTGGCGGGAAGCGTGATCGTTTCCTCATACGCTTGCGCCGCCGAATTGAGTTTTAAATATCCTGAAAGCGTGAAAGCACCGGCCTGCAAAACAAATTTAGCCGTGCGTTTCATGGCCGACGCATCCTGGGCCTTGACGAAAACTTGCAACAATCTGGCTTTGGCGCTGAAGAGAGGCGTCATTTGCTGTTGGAGTAATTGTGGCGCTTCGCGATCCAACACCACGCGTTTTTCCAATAAGGTTTGATTGCCGGCAAAATCAATCGCCAGCAACTGGATGAGATTCAAACCGGGTTTGAGGTGGAGTGTAGCATTGAACCTTTCGCTGACGAATTTGAGTTCTTCGTTATTCAGCGTCAGATTGGTTGCTCCAAAAATAGCGCCCGCGAGACGCAACGTGTCGGTCGCGACCACTGCGGGTAATTCCGTGTCCAATTTAATCTGCGGTGGTGTATTGTCCACTTCGACCAGAAATGTATCTTTGACCGAGTAACCCGCCGGCGTTGTCGCCGATAAACTGAAACGTTCCTTGCCGGTTAGATTCTGCACCGTGAATTGAAAATAACCGGCATCGTCGGCAAACGTGCGCAGGCTCAGTAAATTCGACAAGCGCAAGAGTGTAATGGCCGCGCGCGGCTTGCTCACGCTGCTCAAGGTAAATTCCGCACTAGGCACGACGAAATGTTTCGGGCGCAACGCTTTTAGCGTGCTGCTGTAACTAATGCCGACGCGCGAATCCGCGACATAATTGACGGAGCGGCGTACACGGCTGACATTGCCGGCAGCATCTTGCGCTTCCAAAAGAACTTCATTGGCGCCGTCTTTAAGCAGGCACTCGGTTTGAAAAGCGCCGTTGGGAGAAACGGCAACTGGTTTTCCATGCAAAACTAATTTGGCATCTTTTTCCGTCGTGCCGCTTACCCGCGCGAAACTCTCACGCACGATGGCGCCATCTTCCGGCGCGGTCAACTGCAAAAACGGCGCGGTGGTGTCTTTCGCAATATTAAAAAAGCCGCGCTCGCTGAAGCGGCTCGGAAAACCATTGACATCAACCGCAGCAACGCGCCAGTAGTAACTGCCGTTGCCGGGGAGGCCGGCGGTAAATGCATTGCTTTTGATTGCGGTGGCATTCAATGTTACATTGGTAAACGATTTATCGCGTGAGACCTCCAACCAATAATTGATGGCGCCCGCCACGCCGCTCCATTTGAAATTAATCTGCCGGTCAAAAAGAGTCGCGTTGTTTTCAGGCGCGGTGAGAGGCGGGCTTGGCAATAATGATGTCGGCACACTCGGCTTCTGATTCGATTTGACCAGCGAACCTTGGTTTTCACCCACCACCACGGTCGTGCCTTGCGCGGTCAGCTCGATTTGGCCCTCAAAATTGGCCACTTTCGTCGTCTGATCGTCTTTTTGCACCCAGAAATTTTTTGAATTAACTTTGGTCGTGACGCCGGGAATGACGAAATCAAAATTCTTTTTCTTTTGGTTGCCCGCCAACAGCGCAAAGGCATTGCCGGTCACAAGGCTAACGCTGGATTCCTTTTTCTTCGCCAGCAAATCTTCGCGCATGCGTTGGATCACCGCCTGGGAATTTTCATTAAGGCGAATCCGACTCTCATCATGAAAGGTGATTTCGGCGAGCGAACTCGACAGCGTGCGCACCATTTCGCTTTCGATCAATCGCGCTTTGAGCGGCGCGTCTTTCCAGACCGATTCTGTAGACTTGCGGCTTTCCACGCTGCCTTTACGGTCGGTTAACTCGGCGACGCCGGTGGTGTTGCGCATGATCATCGTTTGTTGCGTGGCATTTTCCGCAATTACTTTAGCGCGACGCGCCTGCTCAATACATCTTTGCCACTCACTGTTTTGGCGGCTGGTCACGGCCGTGGCATAAAAATCCATAGCGCGGGCAAGGCTGTCGGCGGCAAAAACTTTCGCTCCCGCTTCCGTCGCGGTTTGAATGCTCAGTAATGCGTTTTGCAATTGTTGTTGCGAAAGCTGCACGAGGTCCGCAGAAATCATCAACACCATGCCGGGTTTCAGATCGGCGGCAGACGCCAACCGATTGCTCTTTAAAATTTCCGCCCACAAATCCGGATCGCCGAGATGTTTTTGCGCCAGGTCGCGAATGCTCTCCCCGGTTTGAACCGTGATGGTCTGCTCTTTGGGCGATTGTGCGAGTAGGCCGGCGGAATTATACATAAGCGCCAGAACCAGGCCGAAAAAAAGTCTGTTCATTTTAATTGCTCGTTGCACTTAGGGTGAGTTGCCGTTGCTGACCAATTGTAAAATTTTCAGGCTCACGCCGGGTTAAACCAAATTTTTCGGCAAGCGGATAATAAATTCAGTGTATTGCCCTTCTTCTGTTTGTACGATTAATTCGCCTTTATGCATTTGCGTCACGATGTCATAACTGATCGACAATCCGAGCCCGGTGCCGGTACCGGTCGGTTTGGTGCTAAAAAAAGGATTAAAAATTTTATCCACAATCGTTTGAGGGATTCCGGAGCCGTTATCGCGAATACGAATCTCAGCGTTATTGCCGATTCCGCTGGTGGTCATGGTCAAGGTTGGTTGGTACTCTGTACCGGTTTTCTTTTGCTTCTGCCGGGTGGCATAAAAAGCATTGTTGCAAATATTGATAATCACCCGGCTGAGGGCTTGCGGATTGATTTTAAGGAGACCGAGATGCGGATCGAAATGTTTTTCGATTTTGACGTTGAATCCGGGATCCTGCGCCCGCATGCCGTGATAGGCCAGATTCATGAAATCTTCAAGCATCTTGTTCAAATCGGTGGACTGCATTTCGCCGATGTCGCCACGGGAATGCTCCAACATGCTTTTGATAATACCGTCGGCCCGCTTGCCGTGCTCGGCAATTTTCGTGGCATTCAGTTGAATCGTGTCGAGAATTTCCTGGATGTTTTGCCGGTTTTTTTCATCCAGATGATTTTGCGATTGCAACACCTCAGTATTCAGCTCTGCCGCCAAATCCACGGTGAGCGCCGCAAAATTATTGACAAAATTTAACGGGTTTTTGATCTCGTGTGCGATGCCGGCGGTGAGCGCGCCTAATGAGGCCAGTTTTTCCTGCACGACCAATTGATTTTGCGTTTGCTTTAATTGCGTCAACGTATTTTCCAGGGCCAGATTTTTTTCTTTTAATTCTTGGGTGCGCATTTCCACCTTTTGCGCCAGGGTCTTGCTGTATTCTTCAATTTCATCTTTCTGCGCGGCGATCTTAGCAAAATTCTCTTTGAGCGCTTGGCTCATGTTCACCAGCGATTTGGCCAACACGCCGATGTCATCCTTCGCCGGATAGTTTACCGCGACCTCAAAATTTCCGGAGGAGATTTGATCGGCGACTTTGCTGAGATTGGTGATCGGGCGGCTGATTTGACGGGAAAAAATAGCGACGCCGAAAACCGTCAGCGCGAGTCCGAGCAAGACCCAATAAGTCAGCGTGCGGCGCATTTTGCTCACGGCGAGATAGGCTTTCGCCTCAGCCGTTTCTGCAATCACGGCCCATTGCAAATTTAATGGAAATGCATACGAGGCTAAAACTTTTTCGCCGCCGGATAATTGATAGCTAGTGACGCCTTCAGCACGCGAGCCGCTGCGTAGCAACGCCGTTGCTTCTTGTACCACGTTCAGTGCGCTCAAATCGCGGTGTGCTTGATCAAAAACTTCTTTACCATTCGCATCAATCAAAAAAAGCTGGCCGGTTTTTTTATATTGATGCGCTTCCAACCGCTCACGCAGCTTGTTTAAATTAAGGCGCGCCGCCAGCAGGGCTGCAGGGGCACCACTGATATGTACCGGTACAATCATGCTGATCAACCAGGTATCAAGCTCGGGAACATAAACCGGCGTGCCGATCGAGCGTGGCGGATTTTTTAGGCTGTCGAGTTCAGCCGCGGTAACATCCAGGATGGTCGTGGTGCCGAGAACAGAATTTTGCAAACGGGACTTAAAAGACTCTTTGTAGGCCTGAACGGCTTTGGCATAAACCCCGCTCGCCACTTCAAAATAAAGCGTCAAGGCGACCAGGTCTTCGATGTTTTCAATGCCGGCCGTTAGTAAGGCGGCTTTTTCATTGGCGCTCAAGCCTTCGCTTTCCACACCGCTTTTAATCAGAAGCAGCGGGGTTAACCAATTGTTGGTATAAATGCTGTTGATATCTTCGGCGAGCTGCACCGTCGTAAATCTAAGCTCGTTGTTCACATTGTTCTTTAATTCATCCTGTGTGATGTCAATCATGTTGATGCTCGAGATTGCAATCGGCAACATCGCCACCACAATGGCAAACAAGAAAAGTTTCAGCCGCCAAGATAGATTGAGCATGCACAAGACCCGTATTTTAAGTAATGGAATCGCTGCGTTTAAATGAAACCGCCCGCAGGCGTTGTTACAAACGTCAATGTGCTGGGCCGAAGAAGATCGCGTTCAGCAGCAACAAATTCGTGCCGTCCATAAAAGCGCGCGTGTTCGGGTCTTCGGCAAACGCCACGATATGCCCATCGCCAAGATGCTGATGCATTAAAAACGCTTTGTTCGCCAACTGTTTTCTGGATTCTTCCCAAATAAAGCCGCTCAACACCAGTTTATCTTCCGGCATGTACAAGCCGACGTTCGTGCCTTTATCGAGCTTTAATGGCGTGTAAATGTTGCTGCTGTTGACGATCACATTCGCGTCGCCGTCGTAGCCAAACGCCAGCCAATGCTCCGGGTCCAACGCAATCCGCACGATGGCGCCAGGCGTTTCGCTGGGCAACTCTTTCTCCGGTTGAATTTCTTTTTCCACATCGAACGGTTTGGTCAAATCCGGCTTGTTCTCTTTCGGCTTTTCATCTTTATCCGCTTTGTCTTTTTGCTCATCCGGCTTGCCGCCTTTCAATTCGCGCGTCGTTGCGAGTAGGCCGGCTTTCTCGCCGGTGAGCCATTGCGTCGCATTGCCGTAGGTAATCAACGTGCCGCCGTTGCGAATCCAAGCTTTGATTGCGCTGCCGTCGCCGAGCGCGCGATCGTAGCTGCCAAATGCATCCGGCAAAATCAGCACATTGTATTTCGATAAATCCGCGCCGCCCAACTGCTCGGTGTGAATCAACGTCACGGGATAACCGTACATTTGCTCGATAATATAACGCGTCCAGCCGGTTGACAGGGAGGAGGTCGGCGTGTTGTAAGCCAGCACGATTTTCGGCTTCGGCAAAAAGGCCACATTGCCGCTGCCAAAATTTACACCGTCGTCCACCCACGATGAGTTCGTGGCGGTGATTTCTAAGTTTTCCGTTTTCGCCAGTTCCGCCAATTGCTCATAAAGATCGCCCGGATTCTCTTTCACTTTAATTATGATCGAACCGCGCGGGTATTTGCGGCCGTTTAAAGTAAATTCCAAATCCGTGCCGAAGGCGCGAATGTTTTGGCGCTGCAACGTTGCCAACGCGCGTGCCGCGGCATTCGTGCCCCACGGAATCAAATAAGCCAATTGCGATTTACCGCCTTGCACGGCGCCGGTTGCATTTTCCTGGCCGAGCTTAATAAAATTTCCCAACGAAACGTCGCGACTGCGATAACATTCAACATCATATAACAACGGCAGTGACCAGCCGGTAACGTCGTAGAATTGCGTACCGAGTTTTTTCTTCTCGCGGCGGAGTTGTTCTTTGATAAACTTGTCGTCCATCGGCGTGTGTTTATCCAAAAGAGTTTTCGCCAGCCGTTTGGAAGGCTGCGCCAGCGAAACCACAAACGTTCCTGCCGGAAAATTTTTGGGCTGCACCGTACCGCCGTAATAATCGTCGACGCGGCGATTGCTAAAAGGCGAAGTAGCCTTTTTTACCTCGATGCCTTGTTGTTGCAACAAAGCCGCGAGCTTGGCGGCGCGATTGGCATCGCTGCCGGGCGCGAGAATAAATTCTTTGATTTCGCCGGTTTTGCCTTCTTCAATGCCGGAGCGGCGGTATTCATAAAAATAGCGCAACACTGCAGCTCGATTTTGGGCCGTGGTTTCGGCGGTGGAGAGCGAGGCGATAAAATGATGCTGCACCGTATCGCGATAGTGCATCGTGGTCTCATCAGCACGCTGGACGACCAGGCCGCGCGCCGAAGCTTGCTCGTACGTCATGCCGACAGAGCCGTTGAACATCGGCCAGCCTTCGCCATAGCCGGGATAAAAGGAGTCGAAGACTTCCCGCGTGAAATAATCGAACTTCATGCGGTCGAACCATTTCGCGTTGTTGCGACCGTATTTTTTCAGCATCTCAATTTGCGATAGCGGCATTTCGGGATTCAATGGATCGGCCGGCGGCGCGAAATAATACGTCGAGTTCGAGCCCATCTCGTGCAAATCGACGAATACCTGGGGATACCATTCGAGATACGCCTTCACGCGGCCGCGCGTTTCCGGTTGCGTCAGCGCAAACCAATCGCGGTTCATGTCAAAAAGATAATGATTGCTGCGCCCGCCGGGCCAGCCCTCGCGATGCTCGGCGGCTTGTTGATCCGCATCCGGCCAGCGCCCGGTGGTCTGGCGAAAATAAGTGATGAAACGATCGCGGCCATCCGGATTTTCCATCGGATCGAGAATGACGATGCTGTTCTGCCAAACACTTTGCGCGAGGGTGTCATTTTGCGCGGCCAGGAGATGATAGGCGGTCAGCAGCGCCGCGTCGGTGCTCGAAATTTCATTGCCGTGCACGCCGTACGCCAGCCAGGTAATCGCCGGCAGAGAAGAGATGAGCCGATCCGCCTCCGTTGCTGAAATTTGCCGTGGATCCGCTAACTTTTGCATCCCGGATTTAATCTCCTCGAGGCGCGCCATGTTTTGCTCCGACGCCAAGATCATGTAATAAAGCGAACGGCCTTCCCAAGTTTCTGCATATTTCACCACCCGGACGTTTTTGGAGACTTCCGCAAGCCGGCGAATGTACTTCTCGACTTCATGATGCATCGTAATCTTCTCGCCCCATTTGTGGCCGACAACTTGCTCAAGCGTGGGAGTGGCGGCGTTGTATTTGGCATTGGGATAAAACTCAAAGTTCTGCGCGAAGGCAAGGGCAGCGCCAAACAGCAAATGCAGCAGGGTGAAAAGGCATCGAGCTTTCATGCGAAACCGTCTCCTCAAGTTTTGGGGGATTGCTCATCACGTCGTAATCGGCCGAGAACTTAGGCATAAAGATGCACAAATTTTTTGGGAATGTCAAGGACAAGCTTGAATTTTGGCGCGGTGGGAGTGGGCCTTTACAGAAAACAAAAAGGCATAGTCGAATTTAAATGACTATGCCTTATAAAACTTTTTGCGCTACAGGGCGATTGGACGCTGAACTGAATAAACAAAAATTTGACAAACGGCCAAAAAAATCACATATTACTGCTTCTCTAACACTGGTTCCATTTTCACCAGCAACTGCACCATGCTTTGGCCGCGCAGTTCTTTGGCATCGAGCACTTTCATAATTTCCTGATGGCCGGCGCGGGCGATCTGCACCACATGGTTTTGGTTGGCGGTCACGGCCACTTTGAGCGGGGATTGGCCGACGTAACGATCATCAATAATGACGTCAGCACCGGAAGGGGTCGTGTTAATTTGCAAAGTCAACATGTCGCTGCGCGTTTCATCAAGCGGCTCGGGCGCAGGTTGGACACGGGCGGCCCGCGGTTCGGGTTCTATAATGATCGTTTTGGTCGCAGGCGTCACCTCTTCGATTAGCGGTGGTGGAGTTACGGTCACGCGCGGCCCGACCCGCTCGATAAGGACTGGCGCGGGCGCAACAATTTTAGGGGCAACGCGAGCCACCGAGGCGGTTTCAGTTGCCTCAGCCAACGTTTCATATCTCGTCCGAAATTGCACGTTCTTTTGAATCGGACGGCCCTTATAATCTTTGTCAAGCCGGCAGACTAACACGGTGCGCTGGCCTGGAACGATTTTCACCGGCTCATCGGTTTTGATCTCAAACGTTTGCTCTCGCCAGTAACCGACGCTGTGATACTCGGCTTTAATCTCATACACGCCGTGCTGCAAGCGCAACGGATACGTGTAGGTTGACGACATGTTGGTCAATTTTTCAACCGGCGCCACTTCACGGCCATTGACATAAAGCACGACATAGTTTTGGTAACTTTTGCCGGCATCCGCCACGTTTTCAATTTTAACCACCAAATTTTCCGGCAACGTGCGCAATTCCCGTTCGGGCAGTTGTTCTTTGGGTTTTAGCTCGCTGTAAGCACGATCAGTGGTAAGTTTTCCTCCGGCGCCGCAAGCCGCGAGTCCGGCGGCTAAAAGCAGGGTTCCGGCCTTGGCGATAAAACGACGCCAAGCGTAGCGTTGAAACGATGGCATGTTGTCCTCCGATGATCTATGGGTTAGCAATGTGCGTGTTAGCGGCGGCAAGCCAGCAATCTTTTTAACGCCAATCGGCGCTGGAAGTTCAAAATCTTATTCTCAATTTACGAATTGCAATGGAAAAAGCAAGAAAATAAATGAGTGTAGAAAATAAATGAGCAATTGAGGGTTTAAGCTGCAACGGGTCAAAAGTAACCGCCGTCTCTTGATAAAACTAATCACGGAGGAAGGTCGAATGCAAAAAATCAATCGTTACCGCCAACTTTTGTTCATTATGCTGTTGGGCTATCTTTCCATGGCGCAAGATCGTCCGCCGGTAAAACCGAACTTGACGGTAAGCTCAATCATGCGTGATCCGAAATGGATCGGCAATCAACCCGGTGATCCCTATTGGTCGGAAGACGGCAAAACGGTTTATTTCATGTGGAACCCAACGAATGCCGACGCCGACTCACTGTATCAAGTCTCATCACGCGGCGGGCAAACGGTGAAAGTACCCCGTACTGTGAGGCAGCAACTTCCGAATCGCTTCGGGCAATACACGCGCGATTACAGCAAAAAAGTCTTCGAGCGCGACGGCGATATTTTTCTGCTCGAACTCAAAACCGGGCGCACGTTGCAAATCACCAACACCGTCGACGCGGAGAGCCAGGCACGTTTTTCTTTTTCGGAAAAGCAAGTGTTGTTCGTGCGTGACAACAACCTTTTTATGTGGGAGATGCTGACCGGCGCGATCACCCAACGTACGGATTTTCGCAAAGGCCCAGCACCGCCGGAGAACAAGCCGAAGACCGAACAGCAAAAATTTCTCGCGCAGGAAGAGTTGCGTTTGATCGCCATTTTAAAAGAGCGAAAAGAAAAAGCCGATAAAACCAAAAAAGCGGGCGAGAAACAAGAACCGAAACGCCCGAAGAAAATCTATCTCGGCGAAAAAGATATTCAGCAGATTCAACTTTCTCCCGATGAGAAGTACGTGACGTTTATTCTCTCGCAGCGTGCCAAAGAGACGCGCACCGCCATCGTGCCGAAATATATTACCGAAACGGCTTTCACCGAAGATCTCAACACCCGCATTAAAGTCGGTGAACCGCAAACAGCGTTTGAATTTGGTTATTGGGACACGGCGCGCGACACCGTGCTTTATGTGAAACCTGATAGTCTGCCGGGCATCACGGAGAGCCAAGTGTTTGCGACAATTCCCATGAAAAAAGATACGGCCAAAACAGCCAAAGAGAACAAAAAACCGCAAGCCCGTGCCGTGATTTGGAACGGGCCGTTCTGGAGTTCTGACGGCAAAAATGCTTTTGTCGTCGTGGGCGCGCAGGATAACAAAGACCGCTGGATCGCGAAGCTGGATTTGCCCGCCGGCAAATTGACGAGTTTGGAGCGCCAACATGATGAGGCGTGGATTGGCGGACCGGGCATTGGATTTTTCGGTGGCGCCACTGCCGTTGGCTGGATGCCGGATAATCGGGGCGTGTGGTTTTGTTCGGAAGCAAGCGGTTATTCTCATCTATATACGGTCGAGGTTAACTCCCGGCAAAAACGCGCGCTCACTAGCGGCAAGTTTGAAATCAGCGGCCCGTTTATCTCCCGCGATAAGACGAAATGGTATTTCACCAGCAACGAAGTGCATCCGGGCGAGAAACATTTTTACACGATGCCGCTCGAAGGCGGGCCGCGCACCAAACTGACTTCACTGGAGGGCAACAACGACGTGGCGCTGTCGCCCGATGAAACGATGCTGGCGATTCGCTATTCGTTTTTCAATGCCCCGTGGGAAATTTATGTGCAGGAAAACAAACCCGGCGCCAAACCGCAGCGCGTGACGTTTTCGACGACCGAAGAATTTAAAAATTATCCGTGGCGCGTGCCGGAGTTGATCACCTATTCGGCACGGGACGGGGCGCAGGTTTATGCGCGGCTGTTTCGCCCCGAGAAACCGAATGGCGCGGCGGTGATCTTTGTTCACGGCGCGGGCTATTTGCAAAACGCGCACAAGTGGTGGTCGAGTTATTTTCGCGAGTACATGTTCCACAATCTGCTCGCGGATCGCGGCTACACCGTGCTTGATCCGGATTATCGCGCCAGCGCCGGCTACGGCCGCGATTGGCGCACGGCGATTTATCGCCACATGGGCGGCAAGGATTTGGAAGACGTGGTGGATGGCGCGAAATTTCTCGCGGAAAAATGCGGCGTTGATGCCAAGCGTGTCGGCGTTTATGGCGGCAGCTACGGCGGCTTCATTACGCTGATGGGCATGTTTACCACCCCGGAGGTTTTTGCGGCGGGCGCGGCATTGCGGCCCGTAACGGATTGGGCGCATTACAATCATCCGTACACTTCCAATATCCTCAACATTCCACCTGCCGATACACTGGCGTACCGACGCAGCTCGCCGATTTACTTTGCGGAGAATTTAAAAGGCGCGCTGCTCATTTGCCACGGCATGGTGGATGTGAACGTGCATTTTCAAGACACGGTAAGGTTGACCCAGCGGCTGATCGAATTGGGAAAAGAGAATTGGGAAGTGGCGATGTATCCGATGGAAGACCACGGTTTTCGCGAGCCCAGCTCATGGACGGATGAGTATAAAAGAATTTTGAAACTGTTTGAGGAGAAGTTGAAGTAATTGCGAGCATAAAAGCTTTGAACGCGGAAGACACGGATCACGCGGATTTTTACATGTACTGTTTTATCTTACAGACGCAGTCCGCGCCAACCCGTGTCTTCTGCGTTATCGGAGTTCAATGCTTTTCTCTTCAAAATAAATCCGGAATACTCGTAAACGCAATGCGCGTCGGGGCGGCTTGTTTGACGCCGTGAATGCCGCCGAAATAAACTTTGTCCGTGCCGAATTTTAGATTGATGGCGTCCATCGCTTGCATCAGCTTGTCGCGTTTAGGGTCTTCAAACAACGAGAGATTGTGCAAATGCGCCGGCACGAGACCGAACAGCGTCGCGCCGACGCCGAGCGGTTTGTGGGAAGGTTTTTGTTGCCACAAAATTTGCAGCGCTTCGAGCATCGTCAACGTGTCCTGGCATTCGACCATTGTGGTTTTCGCCGACCAACTCTGCGCGCCGACGAAACGCAGCCAGAGTTCCAAGCCGCCGGCATAGTAGCGCATTTTGCGCAAGCGCATCGCGGCTTTTTGCACGAGTTTTTGCGCAACCGCAAACGCCGCCTCGTCGTTGCGCAAATCCGGCGGCAAAATGTGCGAGTGCCCGACTGTGCCTTTTTTCGTCGGCGCTTCGGCAATGTCATCGCCGCGCAGCCAATGCCAAAACCGCTCGCCGACAATGCCCTCCCACACTTTGTGCAAATGCGCTTTCGGCAACGCGCAAAGCTGCTCGACGGTTTGAATGCCGTGCAGCAGCAGACGTTTGTGCATGCGCGGGCCGACGCCGGGGAAATCCTCCAATTTGAGCGGATATAAAATCTGCGGCAAATCCTGCGCTTGAATCGCCACCAACCCGTCGGGCTTTTGCATGTCGCTGGCGACTTTCGCCAAAAAACGATTCGGCGCGAGGCCGATGGAACAGCGCAACGTCTTCCCGACCTGATCGCGAATGGCCTGTTTCATGTTCTTCGCAAGGCGCATGGCTTTGTCGAGGCTCTGTTCGCTGCCCATCAACCGGCACGCCATTTCGTCGATCGACATCACGACGGCGACCGGCAGGCAAGATTCGATCGCTTGCACGATGGCGTGATGATATTCCACATAAAGCTGGTGCCGGGCCTCGATAAATTGCATCGCCGGACAAAGTTTTTTGGCGTCGCCCACCAGCGTGCCGGTTTTCACGCCAAAGGCTTTGGCCTCGTAACTCACCGCAATGCAGCAGGTGGATTTCGTCATCACCGGCACCACGCCAATGGGCTTGTTCCGCAATTCCGGACGCAACTCTTGTTCGATGGAGGCGAAGTAGGAATTCAAGTCAAGAAAGAGCCAGCGAAGAGGCTTCTCAGTGTTTTCGGCTTGCACCTTCACGGCAACACAATCATTTTTTTCGTCAAAATTCTTTCCGGTGTCTGAAGTTGATAAAAATAAATTCCCGGGGATAACAGCGCGTGCAGTGGCAGCTCATATTTTCCCACATTCAAACGCAGCCATTGTTGCTGCCACAGTGTTTGGCCGAGAACATTCACGACTTTCAAACTCACCGGTGCCGGCGCTTCCAGAGAAAAAATCAACTTCGTTCCTTCCACAGATGAAACCGACCATGGATTTGGCGCGTTTTGTTGCAATGCAAAACGTGCGGGAATCTGTTCGATTTGTTTCACACCAGTGGCGGGCTCCGGCGGAAACAGAAAACGCAACGCGTCATCCACATGCGCGCGCCAGTTGCCCCAACTGTGGCCTTCGTAATATTCGGCATAACGAACTTTAAATCCGCGCCCACTGAGTTGGGTACGCCAATTTCGATTCATTTGCGGAAATCCCGAGAGATCGTACGTGCCGACATCGAGGTAAAATCTCTGTGAAGTGTCGGACGCCGCCGCAGCCAGCGCTTGCAACTCCGCTGAAATGTAACTGGATTGTCCGGCGCCACCGCCAAATACTTGCGGATATTTGAACATAAGATAATAAGTGATATGCCCGCCGGCAGACGCGCCAAGATTCGCGCGCTGCCGCGCCGATTTGCTGACGCGATAGCGGCCTTCAACATACGGCAAAACTTCTTCAACGATAAACCGGCCAAATAAATCGCGTTGATTTTGATAATATTCAGGATTACGATTCACCGGCGGAATGAAAATAGCAATCGGCGTCGCAATTTCTTTGCGAGCATGCAGATCATCCAAGACCCGATCCATATAAGCGAGTGAAAGATATTCAAGTCCGTCGTGCACAATGAGGACGCCGGGCTGCCGTGTGCTCGTGTCGTAATCCGGCGGCAAATAAATTTTCACCGTCCGTGAGTTGTTGAGAAATTGGCTCGCCAGTGTAATCGTCTCGATGCGGCCATGCGGAATATTGGGACGAAGTTGAATCTCTTCCGGCTGCACATACTGTGGCATCGCGAGTTCGGAATTTGGCCCAAAGCCGCCGGCAACGGTTTTATTGTGTGTCGGATCGAGAATCCACGTGCTGCCATTCAGCACCAGCTTGTAATCGAGGCGCGCGGTGGATTCAAAGTTTTTGCCGAGATACCAAAACGTCGTGCCGGGTAGTTGTTGCAAACGGTCGGGCGCATTTGCATTCCAATTATTAAAATCGCCGGCGCTCACAACGGCGCTTGAAGTCCCACGATAAACAAAATATGCCGCATATCCCGTTGGGCTTGCCGGATCGAGTTCGGCATACGGGAAACGCGTGTTGCTAAAAAAGCTGTCAACGACGGCACTTTTTTCAGCCGAATTCGTTAGGCGATTGACGCGGGTGAGAAAATCTTTAAACGGCGTTTGGCCGAAAACAGCGGTGGAAAGCAGCAACAGGATTGGCAAAATCCAATAGCGCTTTTTTACGATACGGCTTTGGTGGGCATCCATAAAAACTCCTGAAAAGGTCATGCCGAAGGCATTTTGTTTCATTCCAGCATTGTGCTTGGTACTGAACAAGTTCCCTGCGGGATGACAGCCACTGAGTTCAGTTTTGTTGTCATGCCGAAGGCATCTTGTTCCAAACCAGCACTATGCTTGGTACCGAACAAGTTCCCTGCGGGATGACATTAAGGTTTCAAAAAATTCCATTTGGGGTTTTTCGTTGTAATCAGCGCTTCTTTTTTCTCCCGCGTCCAATCTTTGATCTCTTTCTCGCGCGCAATCGCCTGATTGATATCTGAGTACAACTCAAAGTAAAGGAGGTGGTAGCAATAATATCGCCCTGCAAAAGTACGTTTGTTGCCGCGATTTTGATAATGCTGTTGCAGGCGGAGTTTCAAATCATTGGTTACGCCGGTGTAGAGCACCGTCTTGCCTGGATTCGTCGTAATGTAGACGTAGTAATTGCCTTTGGCGATCATAACAGAACCTCCCCAAAAGGTCATGCCGAAGGCATCTTGTTTCATTCCAGCATTGTGCTTGGTACTGAACAAGTTCCCTGCGGGATGACAGCGTGTGTGAATGTGTCATGCTGAAAGCATACTCACTATACTGAATGCCGAACAAGTTTCCTGCGAATGACGTTTACATAATCAACAATGAAAAATCCATTGCCGGCGCGGAATGGGTGAGCGCGCCGACAGAAATATAATCGACACCAGTGGCGGCGACGGCGCCAACGTTTTCCAAACTGACATTCCCCGAAGCTTCCAATTGTGCGCGACCGGCGACGAGTTGCACCGCATTTTGCATTTCGACCAGCGGCATGTTATCCAACATGATATGCTTGACGCCGTGACGCAAACATTCTTCCACGTCGGCCAGCGTCCGGGCTTCGACTTCCAAAGCCGTTTGTGGGCTAAACTCACGGCATTGCCGCACGGCAGGGGCGATGCCGCCCGCTGCCGCGAGGTGGTTTTCTTTAATCAAAAACATATCGTGCAGTCCGAGGCGATGATTGACCCCGCCGCCACATTGCACGGCATATTTTTCTAAAATGCGCCAGCCCGGCGTGGTTTTGCGCGTGTCGAGAATTTTCGCTTTCGTCCCGGCCACTGCTTCGACAAATTTTTTCGTCAAACTGGCAATGCCGGAAAGCCGCTGCAGAAAATTCAACGCGACGCGCTCGCCGGTGAGGAGGGAAGCCGGCGAACCGTGCAGGCGCGCGACAATTTGTTGCGGACGAAGCTGCTCTCCATCATGCCCCGCCTCTGCAAGCTGAATCCGCGCATCGACTTTGGCGAAAACGCGGGCAAAAATTTTAAGCCCGGCCAGCACCCCGGCAGATTTGGCGATGACCATCGCTGTGCTGGTTTGGTTGTTCGCGGCGGGCAAAATCGCCTGCGTGGTGAGATCGCCAGCCGCGCCTAAATCTTCGGCGAGCGCCAGCTCGATTAAAGGCGCGGCGACCGCAACGGCTATTTTTTCGAGATCGCGGTTTTGCAAAATTTTTCCTTAACAAAAATAAAACTGCAAGCTGGTCAAAAACTAATGTGCGGCTTTGCCAAAAGCAAGGAATTTTAAGCGGCGGCTTGACTTTTTAGCGGAAGCACTATATCTTGCTCTTCACCAATTGTCGTATATCTGATCCACGCGAAGCGCAAGAGCAGGAGGTAGCCATGAACAATCCCCAATCGTTTGATTTTTTCGCAGTCGGCACCATGACCGGCTTGATTGACGCGGTTTTTTCCGAAATGAACATCGGGCTGCTCATTTACCAATCGGAAAATTTAAGCGATGCGAACAAATTCCGGCTGGTTTATGCCAACCGGCAGGCCTCGAAATATACCGGCACGGATTTGAGCGCGCAAGTTGGAAAATATATATTGGAGGTTTTTCCGGCCCTGGCGCAAACCGATCTTCCGCAAATTTTTATCGAGGTGGTCAAAACCAAACAATCCCACATTGTCGGCGCGATGGAGTATCGCGATGAAAATGTGCAAAAAAGTTATTACGCCTCCAAAGCTTTTCCCATGCCCAATGCCTGCGTCGGCGTGCTCTTTGAAAATATCACGCTGCGCAAACAATTGGAGGAAATCCTCAAACATTCGAAGGAACAACTCGAACAGAACAAAAAGAATGTGATCGGCTTTTATGATCTGTTGTTCAACCACGGCCAGGCCGCCGACGCCGTGGCAAAATATGTCGGGGAAGCCTATATTCAGCACAACCCGCAGGTGGCGGATGGCAAAGCCGCCTGCATCGAATATTTCACCCGCATCGCGCAGGAGCATCCCGGCAAGCGCGTTCACTTCCAACGCGTGATTGCGGAGGGCAACTACGTGGCCTTGCATTGCCGGCAGGAGTGGCCCGGCGACCGCGATTGGGCCGGCATTGATATTTTCCGGCTTGATGACAGCGGCAAAATCGTCGAACATTGGGATGTGCTGCAAACCGTGCCGGAGAAATCAGCGAATGCGAACACAATGTTTTGAAATGATGTGATTGATTACAAAATTAAACCCGGTTAACCATAGCATGAAAGTTTTTATCTCCTCGACCTTTCTCGATCTGCAAGAGTATCGCCGCGCCGCGATTGAGGCGGTGAACCGGCTGCAGGGGCAGCCGCTGGCGATGGAACTTTTTGGCGCGCAGCCGCAGGAACCGGCCGCGGTGTGCGAAGAAGAAATTCGCACCTGCGATGTGCTTATCGGCATTTACGCATATCGCTACGGCTTCGTGCCCGCCGGCCAGAAAAAATCCATTACGCAAATGGAATATGAGCTGGCCCGCGAATTGGGGCGGCCCTGCCTGTGCTTCATTCTCCAAAAAGGTTTTGCGTGGAATCCGGATTTCGTTGAGTTTGAACAAAAAACGGCGCTGGAAAAATTCATCGAAAAAGTTCGCACCGAAACCACGCCCGACTATTTTACCACGCTGGAAGATTTTGGCAATCGGCTCATCACGGCGCTCGGGAAATTTTTGCTCACCCGGCAGCCCGCAAAAGCCGCGCCCAGCCTGCACGTGGTGCCGAACCCGGAGCCGTACTTTACCGGCCGCGAACAGGATTTGCAAAAGCTGCGCGGCCTGCTGGCGAAAGAACGCGCCTTCGTCTGCATTGAAAACGCGCCCGGCATCGGCAAAACGCAAATGAGCCTCAAAGCCGCGGCGGCAATGCACGATTTGTTTTTTGTGAGCATGCTTATACCCGGCAATATACAATAATAAATTGTTGCATCCTATATTACAGTGTCGTATATTTATTTTAAATGATTTTTATTGAATCAAAAGCCTTCACAAAGGCAGCTCAAAAGCTACTCTTTGAAGACGAGTTGATGGAGCTTCAGAAGGGATTGCTTCAGAATCCAAAACTTGGTGTGGTGATACCCGGTACGCGAAGTCTCAGAAAATTAAGAATCGGACAGCGTGCAAAAGGGAAGGGTAAACGCGGTGGAGCGCGAATAATTTATTACTTTTTGCAACGCATGGAACATCTACATTTGCTACTGCTCTATCCAAAAGACAAAAAGGATGATCTGACTGCCACTGAGAAAAAAATTCTTAATGTCTTGGTTGAAGAAATCGAAAAAACTTGAGGTCTCTATTATGGACAAAAAACTTTTTCAAGAGTTAACCGGTGCATTGAAAGACGCCGCCGCCTTCGAGCGCGGAGAAAAAATTGACCTTCGCGTTGCTAAATTGCCCCCTCCTCCGAAACGAATGGGCGCTAAGGAAATCGTTGTCTTGAGAACGCGTCTCACCATGTCGCAAGCCGTTTTTGCGCGCTGTTTGAACGTTAC
>CAYUVM010000023.1:0-18839 GCA_964447935.1 uncultured Cytophagia bacterium
TGACAACCAACACATTTTACATTTTCACCTGGTCTTCCATAATTTAATCCAGTGAAAGTCGAGGTCGCCCATTCTTCGGCGCCATTAGGCGTATATTTGAGCGTCACCATCCGCAGATAACTCACATTGCCCGAGGTCGGTCCTGGCCCGCCCTGGCCGGTAATATAAATCGCATCGGCTTGATCCAGCACCATGAAGTACGGTATCTCATCATTAGCGTTGTGCGTATTCTGCCGTTGCGCCCACAATTGATTGCCGGCCGCATCCAGCTTGATCGTCATCCAATCCGTATAACCTTGCTGATCGATGCCGGTGATGACGAGATTATTTTGTGAATCAACGCGAATGCGATAAGCAATATCGCCTGCCGTATAAAACTTGCTCCATTCTTGATTGCCGTTCGCCGCATATTTGACGACGGCAAAAACATTCGAAGTTTGCGGCGACCAACTGCCGCCGACAACGAACACCTCGCCATTCGGCCCGAACGCGACGTCATTGCCGCCGGCCGAGCCGTTGTAACTGTTTCTCCACAGCAAATTGCCATTGGCATCATAAAGCACCGTGAAGAAAACGCCGGGACCGGCGCTGCCGGTCACGACAACCTTGCCATCCGGCGCAATCGCCAGCGCGTTGGGATGATCGACGGAATAATTGCTTTCGGTGATGGTTTGCGTCCAAAGCTTGGTTCCATCCGGCGCATATTTGATCGTGATAAAATCATCCGTGGTGTTGCCGCTAGCATTGGTGATCCACACGCGGCCAATGACGTAAACATTCCCGCTTGCATCGGTTTCGCAGCGCACGGTTTTGCCGCGGGGATTGCTCACGATATCCGACCACAACAGATTGCCGTTGGCATCATATTTAACAGTGATAAGCCCCACCGGATTATAATTCGAGCCGGTGACTTGATGGCCGGCCACAACAACGTTGCCGAATGGATCAACGGCCAACCACGTGGCATCTTCCTGATAAGCCGGCGCATCGAATGCTTGCTGCCACAACTTGTTGCCGTTGGGATCATACTTGACCACTGTGATCGGAGTCGCGGTTGGCGCAAACGAAGCAGCGACAAAAACATTATTGCTCGCATCGAGGCCGATCATCTTGCCGTTTGCCGCTGGCGTTTGCGCGCTCCAATCTTGCACGATACCCTGCGCGTGCGCCGTGAATGAAACGGCGCTCCAACAGATGAGCAACATAACAGCGGTAACACTAACAGTTCTCATAACGCCTCCTCTGATTTGGAATTGCTTCACAATGATCGCATTCTCCCATGCTCGTCGCGCCACCCAACTCAGCATAGTTCCTCTGCTGTCAAAGTTCTAAATCACTGACGAATATAAATTTAGTTTAAAGCAAATATTGTTCCCAAATGCAAAGGCTATAACCAAGCATTATCAGGCATTTGCAAGGGTGTAAAATTGCTATGAGTGAGTTTTTCCAAAAACTGCGAAAAATGAAGCATGATTTTCTCAAGTTTTGGAAAGGCAAGATCTTCAAGCAACGCCATCATTTGCTTTTTAATAGCTTGGGCATGAGCAAGGCAGTGCTCATTATTTTTCAAACGTACGCTCAAAATTGATGAGCCGGTAAATTTTATTCTCCAAATCCGGCTGATGTTGCCAATAAGTGAGCATGCGATAAACTTTTGTGACCAACTGAAATTGTATATGCCAATTTAAGCGATTTCTTGCCGTTTCCCACTCGGCGCGTTCGCGGTATGAACGAATGAAGGTCGTTAGCATTCGTTGCACTAAGCTCGGCGCAAAGTCGTGCAAATGCAAATCAACGATAAAACTCGCCACGTCCTGCAGTGGATCGCCGAACGCTAATTCGTCAAAATCAAAAAAGAAAACTTTGCCGTCGCTCACGAGCAATTGTTTAGCTTGAAAATCGCCATGAATAATCTGGCGAGCAGATCGCGTCCAATCCGGCACGCTTTTCTCCAAGCCAGCGACGATGCGCTGCAATTGATTTTGCAACGACGGAAAAGCTCGTGCCAGCTTTGCGGCTTTCTTGCGCAGTTCCGGCAAGAGTTCGCTGAAATCGTTTTGCGGCAAATTCGGCAGGCGGCTTTTGTGGAGTGCGGTCAAGCCTTTAGCAACAGCATCCAATAAACTCTCATAATTTGCCACATTCATAACCTCGACTAAAGGCTTTCCCACAACGGCTTCCTGCCAAACCGTTTTGCTTGTTTCATTGTACCCCAGCGGCGGCGCGACGAAAAGTCCATCCAGCTTGTCGCGTGATTTTTCCCAGAAGTATGACATGCGGCGATATAGTTCACAGCCGCTGTCGTCTTTAAATGTTTTTCCAAATAGCCGGAGTGCATCCACTTCTCTCGATTGCAATTCATAATGGCAAGTGCACCGCTGCTCCGGATAATAATGAACGATTTCGACGCGAATCTCGCAGCGATCGGCCGATTTTATCGAGAGGTTTTCGAATGGCAAATATTTCTTTACCAATTCGGGATCAACGACCTCCGGCAAATGCGGGAGACTCGGATCATTTGGAAAAGCCCAAATGATGACGTCAAGATCTTCAAGATGAACGAGTGCTTCTCCAAATTCCGGTTTAATCAAGCGCGCCGGTTTAAGCTTTGCAAATTCGCTTCGGCTTTGTCCTTGCAAATAAGCTTTCATATAGAGAAACTGTGTACCAAGCTGTTGTGTGCGTTTATTTTCCACCTCGAGCCGATAACAAGCCGTCAGAAAAGATTTGCCACGCGACGATGTTTTCTTATAAGTCTTATATCGCGTGCGCAGAATTTGACAGCCGGCAATGAACAAGTCGCCTTGCGAGAATTCCGGCAAGCGTTGCTGAAAAATCCGCCGCATGTGTTCGGCATCGATGAATAATTCAAATTCTTTCATTGTCCGATTTTAACGTTTGGCTACAAACCAGGGCTGCGTTGACGAATCGTTGAGCAAAAAATCAAACCACTGTTGCGCAAAAAACGCTTGTCCACCGGAACACGGATGAGTGCCATCAGACATGAAATAAGAACGCGGTGTCACAGCGTTCCAGAGGTATGGACCCCAGGCCAGATAAGGCGCAGTGCCGTACGCCAAATCCGCATCAGTGCCGGTGCTTTGGCCATTGATAAGCCATTTGACGGAAAAACCTTCTTCATATCCTACCGGCTCACGATACTCCGAGCCGGACGGCGGACAGCTCCAACCGCCAAAATCCCGGCTGGTCAAATAAATCAGTTTTAAATTTGGATATTTCTGTCTAAGCTGATGCACGCGCACTTCAAGCTGGTCGCGAGTCATTTGCGCATGATATGGAAATCGTTTTTCATCCACGCACGCGCCGTTTTGTGGACGATTATTGGAATGATAGAGCAAAGCCACCTGCACTTGTGGATCGACGGCGCCGACACCGTTGCCAACCCAGCAAGCCAAATCACATCCGCTCTGAGAAAGATTTTTAAATTTGACTTTTGGATTATCTAGTTTAGACGTCGCCAGCAGGCTCCCGAAAGCTCCAAAAATATACCTGGCGTTGCTCATGCCCTCGCCGATGACGACGATACTGCCGTTGGGCGACGGCTGCCCGGAAATAGATAAAGGTTTGATTAACAAAGCGAGGGAATCACCCACCCGTTTGTGACGAGCCGGTTTGGTATTGCCGGTCGAATACAAAAAGGTCGAATAGGTGCCGCGCGCCAGATCACTCGTTGCCGTGTATGAAAAGCCGCTGGGTAGGGCCGGCAGCGCAGTGGGAACTGCGCCACACGCGCCGATCAATGAGTTTACAGAAACCGTATTGGGCAAACAGAGCGTTGGGGCTGCGCCGATAATATCGCCGGCTGTGCGGTCCGCCCGCTCGGCAGATAAAGGCGAATCAAGCTGGGAAGATTTGTCACAGGCCAAAAGAAGGGCGTACAAGGAAAACATGATGAGGGCGCGAGGCATAAGAACCTCTCTTCGGTTGAATGTTGGAAGAATAGTTGTAATTCTCCCAAGCTCACCCTCCGTCGCTGATTGACTATAGCTCCTCGGCGTTCGAAACAGATACCACTCCAAAACACAAAGTCTTACACCCAAGATAGCTCTTTCAATTTCTGCGGTCTGTGACATAGTCACTTAAACGCTAATTTCTTTGGCTGGAATGCAGGTCATATAATTTCCTTAAAATATTTTCATTACGTAAATGCAGGCGGCCGCGAGCCAGCTCGATGGCGCCTACACGCTCAAATTCTTTGAGCAGGCGGCTCATCACCTCACGAGCGGATCCAAGCTCGGCGGCAATCTGTTCGTGCGTCCGGTAAAGCACCGTGGTTGGCCGACCTTCGTTGGCAAAGTTATGCACAAGAAACTCCGCCAACCGGTAATCCATTTTCCCAAAAGCAACCTCTTCGATCAGCGTCATCATGCTGGCCATACGCGTCGCCACTGTTTCGAAGACGAAATGGCGCACTTCATCTTTGGTGTTGACCCAATCGCGAAAAAATTCCCCCGGAAAGACGAGGGCTTGCGTCGGCAACTCGACTTGCGCCGTTGCCGGATACCCGACCCCGGCTAATAGACAGGATGCCGAGAGAATGCAAGTTTCACGAGCTTGCACGTGATACAGATTGATTTCCCGGCCCTTCTCGCTCACTTTAAAAACCCGAATTCGGCCATCCCCGATTAAGGCTATTTGCCTGCAAACATCGCCTTCGTGAAAAACGAAGGCGCCGATCGGCAGACTGACGACGTTGGCGGCTCGCTCAAATTCGCTTTGTGATGATGAGGCGGCTTCGCGATAAAAACGAAACTTGTTGAGAATATCGATTTTGTCCATAATGATGTCGCGTTTTGAATCCGCTTTTAAAAATTAAAATCCACTTTTGTGAGGACATTGTAAGCTTTTTCACCGGCCAACGCGCCATAGGCTTTGCCCGCGCGGAACATGCCGCCGACCAATTCGATCTCAAGGCGTTTCCATTCTTCGAGGCCGATCACCAAATTCCATTCTTCGCCAAGCTCCACGCGCTCGCCGTTCGGATCGGCTTTGAGCCGCGCGTCGCGCTGTTCGTCCGCCGGATAAAATTGGCGATAGTTGTGATAAACCAATTCCACCGAACTGGAACGCAAAATCGGAAAACCGAACCCGCCGGTGAGAATTTTAATATTCGACAACTCCGGCCGATACAGCTCGCCGTAATATCGAAAGCGATCCACGCCGTTGAAGCGATCGTTGTTGTCGTGCAGTCCCGTCTGGCGAAAATTGCGATCAAAACCGTCGCGCGAATTTTTATCGCCGGAACCCAGCGCATAGCCGATGGACCATGTCGGGCGCAGCGGCCATTTCGTTTCCCAGCTCAGGCCGCCGTCAAACGCCCAACCGCGCACGCGCGTGTTTTTGACGTCATCGACAAAAAGATTGCCGTCGTCATCTTCATCCAAACCGACTGCCGTTTCATTACCGCGCACCGTCGCGCCATCCAGCCAATAATTGAGATTGCCGGCGCGGCCAATTTTCAAATCACCGGTCAAGCGGCCGCCCAGCCATTGCAGATTGGCGTCGCTCTCATCTTCGCGATCTTCCAAAACGATTTCATTTAAAATCTGCCGTCGCGATTTATCATTCTGCCGCAGGAAAAATAAATCGAGGCGATGATTCTTCTGCCAAGCCCACGAAGAATGTCCGAGCAGGCGCAACACGCCCTCTTCGGTTGGATCGATCTTGCCGTATTTGGTGGAAGAATATCCCAGATCTTTGGCGACGCCCAGCTCGAGAGAAAACCGGCGGCGGCCAAAATAAACGCGCACCGCGTCGAGATCGCGATCCCACCACCACTCGCGCGCTTCGCGAAAATTCTGGCGGCCGATCTGCAAACCGACGCCGCCTTTGCCGGCAAAAATCCACGTTTCCCCGCGCGTCATGGCGCGCTCCGTCGGACGCTTTTTTTCCTGATCGTAAACCACGGCTTCGCGCGAGGATTTGCCTTCGAGAAAGATCGATACGTTTTCCGAAGCGCGATAAAAAAGCTCCAGTTCCAAATTTTGCTCGAACCGCAGTTGATCGTCTTTTTCAGTATCGTCCAGCTCGTAATCGCCGCGAAAATTCGGCGCGCTGCCGATCTCGCCGCCGATCGTCAGCGGCTTGCCGAACAACTGGACCGTCAGTTGTTGATCGGGACGCTTGTCATCAGGATTGCGAATGAGTGAAAGGCCGCGGTCATAAACTTCTAATGGCACTTGAACCGGCACGCCCAAGATTTGCATGAGAATTTTTCCATTCGGCTGGCGCCTGCCGTCGGTGACATAGCCGAGAATTTGCACGTAATCGCGCGCGTCCGACGCTTCAATCGCGCTGGCCAGCAGGTGGCCGCTCGCCGAAATTTTCCCGCTCGCTTTGATCGACTTTCCCGGCTGCAAATCTTTACCGGTAAGTCCATTCAACTCAGTCTCGCGGATAAATTTGACTCGCAGCGGTCCGATACGCACGATCATCGCTTTAATATTGAAAGAGTCGATTTTTCCCTCGACCAAACCGCTGGCGGGGTCTTTGCCGCCGTCACGATGCTGCACGCGTACGCCATCCACAAACTTGCCGTTCCAGCGCCCCGTGATTTTCAGGCGCTGACCGGTGTATTGATTGGCGAATAGGATTTGATCATCCGCCAACAATACCGCGATCAGCATAAAAACAATTTTGTAGAGTTTTGATGGCGTTGGCATTTTTTTACTCCGTGTATATTGGTTTGCTTTTGAAGGAATTTCTTGTTATATTTTGGACGATCATGAAAGCACAGTTATTTTGGAGGTATTGAAAATGACATCCGTTCAAGTTAGCGCTCAATTTTCCACTGATGACCTCTTGACCGCCATTGCGAAGTTGGACTTGCCGGAATTGGACGATTTTACGTCTCGCGTCATCCGGCTGCGCGCCCAACGTCTCGCGCCGCACATTCCTAAAAATGAAGCCGAGTTGTTAAAAAGAATCAATCAGGGCGTGCCTTTTAACGTGCAAACGCGCTATGACGAACTGGCGATAAAACGCGATGCTGAAACCTTGACGGCGCAGGAATACGACGAACTCTTGCAACTGACCGAGCACATTGAGAAAGTCGATGCCGAGCGTCTCCGTAATTTGGCAGAACTCGCCCGCCTGCGCAAAACCTCTCTCGACGCCCTTATGGATGAGTTGGATATCAGGACGTCAGTCGATGACTAAAAAGTACATACCGGCATCGCTCAAAAAGGCGGTTCGGGAACGTGCGCGCGGGTTTTGCGAGTATTGTCGCAGCCATCAACGTTTCTCAACCCAGCCATTCTACATTGACCATATTATGCCGCAACAAGATGATGCTATAAGTTTGGATAATCTGGCTTTGGCCTGCCCTGCATGCAACAATCACAAATACAACAAGACAACAGCACGCGATCCCGTAAGCGGCAAAGAGGTGAATCTTTATCATCCAAGACGACAACGATGGCACGATCATTTTTGCTGGGATGAAAATTTTATTTTTATTCTTGGTTCGACGTCAATCGGTCGAGCAACCGTCGAAGCACTGAAATTGAACCGCGAGCATTTGATTGATATGCGCCAGACACTTTGTGGCTTGGGAAAGCATCCTTATTTTGATTTGGGCTGATGAACGGCGCTGGTTCTCATTCCATCACGCCATCAACTCCATCAATCCGCTAATCCATCACTCCAATTCCCCTTCATCTTCTTCGCCACATACTGCATGCTACGGCACTTCGCATTGCCGTGCGTCGCCAACAAAAACAGCATTTCACTCGCCAGCGCCTGCTCGCCATCATCCATTTCTGCGTGATGAAACATCAGGCCGACCGTTTCAGATTGTCGCACTTTGCTCGCCAGCATTTCGCCAAACTCTTCGCGGCTCATTCGTGTGGTTTTATCGCTTTTGCGTTTTGCAAACCAGTCAACGCTGATTGGCACTTCCTGTAATCCCGCGAGGTTGAGCAGCGGAGCCGTTGCATCGCGTGAAAGTATTGTGAAACCCGATTCCACCAAACATTTTCCTGTCACCTCGGTGCAGCGGTTCCACGGCGGCGTGAAAAACGGCGCGACGATATCGCCGAGATATTCTTCCAACAATTGCTTGCCGACGTTAATATCCGCGTATTGCTCGGCAAAACTGCGTGAAGGGCCGAACTCACAGTTCCGGCCGCTCTCTTCGCGGCTGGTGTGGCTGAAACCATGCTGATGAACGCTTAACCGCTCCGGCGCCGCTTCCACACGGGCGCGCAGTTTCTGCGCCAAGCCGTCGGTGATTGCCATTGGAATTACCGCCACGTCAATGGGAAGCGCCAGATGCTCGAACAAACTAAGCAAAGCGAACAGGCGTTTGTCTTCCCAGCCCGCGTCATCGTCGCGAAAGAAAAAAATCGTCTTGTCCGGTTTCGTATCGAGCGCCTCGCGCAAAGGATCGAGCCATGCACCGAGTTTGGTTTTCTGTCGAACCTTTGCACACGTGCCGGCGCGTTCACGTAAAAGTTTCTCCACCAGATTCGCCGTATTCCATGCACCATTCAAATCAAAAGTCGCCCGACGCGGTTTGAAGTCGAGGAGTTTTTGTATTTCTGCGGCAAGGGTCGTGGCGTCGGCCTGTTTGGGATTTATGGCGCGCAAGAGGCCCAAACTTTCCAGCCGACGCGCACGATTCATCTGCTCATCTTCGCCGTCGATTTGAAACGGCACCACCAGCGCCGGCACGCCGGTGCTCAACAAATCCATTGTCGTGTTGTAACCGCATTGGCTGACGGAGACGGTTGCGGCGCGCAACTCTGCGCAAAGATCCGGTACCGATCGTTTCAATTCCAAACCGGTTTGCCTTTCTGCCATGCGCTGCAATTTTTGCCATTCATCTTCGGGCAAAAACGGGCCGGCAATCACCGTCATCGGCAGCGCGATTTTTTCCCACAAAATTTCATGAGCCTCGATTGCCGTGCGCAGCAATTGTCCGCCGGCGATGCCACCGCCGGCGGAAACCAAAATGCGACGGGATTTCTCCGGCGATGTTGCCGGTTGCGCTTTCTCGGCGAAAACGAAGCCAGTATAATGAATCGGAACCGCCAGCGGTTTTTTCGGATGAAACGTCTCTTCCAGCCGGATGAATTTTGCATCGGCATGTGCGAGCACCGCGTCGAAATAATGATTGACGATCAAGCTCGCACGCGTTTCATGCGCGAACTGATCTTTGCGTTGTTCCACTAAAATATCACGCAAGCTGCATAACGTTAACGGCGCTTGCGATCCCAGGCGATTGGCTCCTTCGAGCAGCGGCAGCAATTCGTTGGCAAATTTTTTCCGGCCAAAGGGAAAAAGCTCGATGAGCAGAACTTGCGGCCGCGCTTTCCGAAACGTGTCAAGAATAATCTCGCGGCGCATGTTGCGTGAAGCCGCGGTAGATTGATTTTCATTGCGGCTGACGAGGGAGCCGTCCATAGCAAGACCGAGCGCGGGCAGATCGACTATTTCAATCGTTTCGGGACGTTTGAAGCCATGCGGAATCGCGCCGCCGTTCAGAAAAATCACACGGAACTTTTCGGCAAAGGCCTCCGCGAGCGCGAATGAACGGATCAAATGTCCCATGCCCATCGCATGTTGACAATGAAAGAGCAGGGTTGGTTTTGTATTCATTGGAGTAAAAGTTCAATTCGTATTTCAAACCAGCACGCCGTTTCTCGGCAAAATAAGCGAGTCATGGCGTTTGCGCGCACCGTATCTGGGTTCGTGAATTTGTGACATTGCAAATGAATCCGCCAACGTGACGGGTTTCATCTCTTCGATGACGCCGCCGTCAAGATGATAAACGACATCGGCTTTATTCATCAGCTCCGATTCATGAGTGATCACCAGGCAAGTCCGGCCCACACGAATACGCTCGAGCGCGTTCATGATCACCGTAGCGGACGCGGCGTCAATATTGGCGAGCGGCTCGTCGAGCAAAAGAATCGGACGATCGAGCAAAAAGGCGCGCGCCAGAGAGAGGCGTTTGCGCTGCCCGCCCGAAAAATTGAGGCCGTCTTCGCCAAGCTCGGCATCGAGGCGTTTGGGCAAATTTTTCACGAAATCATCGAGACTCACCATCGCCAATGCCTCCCACAGTTTTTTATCCGGAATATTCGGATGCTGCGAGCAGAGCGCCTCGCGCACCGTTCCCGCGAAAAGATGGGTGTTTTGCAACATGACCGCCATTTGATTGCGCAATGAGCGCAAGGTGTATTGCCGCAACGGCCGTTTATCCAATAGAATTTCGCCGGTTGTTGGCTCATTCAAGCGCAGCAACAAATTGAGAATCGTGCTTTTGCCATTGCCGCTGCCGCCGATGAGCGCCGTCAAGCGGCCAGGCTCTAACTTGAGATTCACGCCGCGCAAA
Source organism: uncultured Cytophagia bacterium (assembly GCA_964447935.1). GTDB lineage: Bacteria > Zhuqueibacterota > Zhuqueibacteria > Zhuqueibacterales > Zhuqueibacteraceae > Zhuqueibacter. The sequence continues at coordinate 10,361 of CAYUVM010000023.1, forward strand.
ACCGGCGCCGTTTGGCCGGTGATATCAGCGTAAGAAAATCCAACATGGCGTAATTCGATCAAGCCGCGGCAACGATCAATGGCAATGGCATTAGAAGCATCTTGCACGGCCGGAGGCTTCTCCAACAAGGTGAGAAGCTGCTCGCCCGCCGCCAAACCGCGCGCTACGTCCGTCGCCAGATCATTAATCTTTTCTACCGGATTCAATAGTTTCTTGATATAGGTGACGAAGAGAGTGAGCGTGCCGACCGTCATTTGTCCCTGCAACACCATGAGCGCACCGCCGCCGGTGATCAAGGCGACGGCGAGGCCCTGCACAATTTGCAGCGTTCGCGCAATTTGAACTTCGATACGAGTCTCCTGGATGCCAGCTCGCATGCTACGCGTATTGATCTGTGTAAATTGTGTGCGAACTTGCCGCTCGTTGCTGAGCGCTTGAATCGTCGGCAAACCGCGCACGATTTCCTGGGCGAGGCCGGCCACTTCGCCTTCATGCCGGCGTTTGCTCCGTGAGGCTTGATTGAGCGGCGCGTTGTAATGCTTGATGAGCAGAACCAAGCCGGGCGCGATGATGAGGCCGAGCAAAGCCAAGCGCAGCTCGAGGCAAAACATCATGAGCAGCGTGAGGGCGCATGTGACCACGATACGAAAAACTTCCGGCAGCGTTTTCGTTTGCAATTTGGCAAAGACGTTCACATCGCCAACCAGGCGCAAAACCAGCTCGCCGCTGCGTTGCGTGGTCTGAATGGAGGGCGGCAATTTTTGAATGTGCTCGAGAACACGATCGCGCAATTCCACGCCGAGACGCTCGCGCACTTTGGCCACGGTGATTTTGCTGGCGGCGCCGGCAAGGGCATCACCGATGGCCAGGAACAGGAAAATGAGCGTCATGGCCATCGCCAAGTTGTGCGCCGAAAAATCCGCCAGCGCCGTCTTAAAGGGTTCCGGCAAAGATTGCGAAACGATAACATGATCAATAATCACTTTTAATGGCCACGGCGATAAAACGGCCAGACCTTCAGCGACAAAGCTGAGCGTATACGCGCTAATCAGCAGCCGCCGATGCGCCAGCAAATCCGGCCCGAACGTTCGGCTCAAACGTCCCCAAAATTTTTGTTTGAGTTTGCCGTTGACATTTATGTTGTTCGCGGCAGAAACGCACGGCATTTTTTCTTTTTTTGTATTCATAAAAATTGTGTTGGCAGAGTTCAAGCGGCCATCCTATTCGCAAGTTCGAGCAAGCGGTCGAGTATATCCAGGCGGCCAGCTTTGAGCCTGGTCAAACAACGAAAGGCTCGTTCATTGATCAAAGCGACTGCCGTGTACCAATCCAACTCATTTTGCGAAACATACCACGGCACACCTCTCTTGTATGTCTGCGTAAAAGTTTCGGTGATTTTCAATATGCGCGCCGGAGCCACGCCAGTGAGAATGCCGCGATACCAAAGGCTGGCGATAAAACTGCCGGCATCTTGCAACGGATTGCCATTGCAGAGATTATCCATGTCGATGAGCGCAACCTTGCCGTCGGTGACAAAAAAATTTTTCAAATGCAGATCACCATGCAAAGGTGCAGCCGGCAAAGCTGAGAGATGGCTGGAAAAATCGATCAACCGCTCGATCAAACCAGTCGCCAAGCTTTGAGAAACCGCGCGGCTGTTCAGGAGCAAACGGTTCATGGCGATGAGTTTTTTGCGCACCGAATCAAGTTGAATTGAACGAGCGCAATTCAACGCCGAACGATGCAAAAGTGCCACTGTCTTTGCGGCTGCCGGCAAAAGGGAAAGAAAAGTTTCGCTGGTCATCTCGCATTCCATCAGTGTTTTGCCAGACAAACCGAATTGCCAGAGCGAGTTGCTCGCCGGATGAAAAGTAAATGGTTGCGCCATATTCAATTCGCCGCGCTGCCGCGCCGCGCTTTTCCACAACCGTTGCATGTTGCGATACGCCTCTTCGCCTTCGTCATTATAATAAGTTTTCCCAAAGAGCACGACTTTTTGTTCAGCGCCATTTTGAACATGACGCAGGCGCAAATCGGCTCGCACGGTGCAGGTATGTTCCGGAACGTAGTGCACGAGTTTGTGTGTGAGATCGGCCAATTGCCATTCACGGCCAAAATGTTTGGCGAGCGCCGCCGGAAAAAATTCTTGTGCGAGAAACTCCTGACTCATGATTTTCGGCAAACCAACGAGCTTGCGATCATTCGGAAACGCCCACGCAATCATATCGAGTTCGGGCAGATGCATCAGCGGTTGACCGAATTGCGGCTGGCTCAGCGGTTGTGCAAACGCTCGATCAAACCGTGACAACGTTTCGCCGGGAGGATAAACGCGCGCACAAATAATTTGCTCGTCAGCCTCTTGGGTGTTGGTATCAACGATTCCCAGGCGATAAGCAATCATGCAATTTTGCCCAGACTTGTGTTTGAGACGCTGGATTTCGCAACTTTGAATTTGGAAGCGCGAGCCGGAAAATATATTTTTCTGGAAAACTTCGCGCATGGCCGCCACTTGCATTGCGTTCGCCATTTGGGGCAACGCGGCATCGTAAGGCATTTGTTGCATAGTTTTGAAGTCTCGCCGTCAGGTGCACAATGTTAATTGCGTGCAAGCATGTTATTCGTCAAAAACATTTTACAATTTTTCGAGCGCGTTAACGCCTAAAGGCGTCACTGCGAAACGTGACGAACAAACATCAACGCGCGGTCACAACTCATATCGGCAAAATGATATTCTACTTTTTGTTCACAAGACGATGTAAAATAAAGATCCGTGACACGCTGCCCGTTTTTCACAATCGTGATTTGCAGCGCCACCGCTTCGGAATCGGCGCAAAACCGGCCATCGCAAAAAACCGGTAGCTTTTCGATAAGAATTTCCGGTCGCGCGGAATGATACGGATAGAGCACGGTATAAAAAGATGCGTTCGTTTGCCGTTGTGCGAATCGAATGAGCGGCGCTTCATGCTTCACGCCGTAAATGGGTGAAACAAAACCGTTTTCAATATGAGCAGCAATGTTCGCATCACGCGGCTGCGCCAGCACTAAATTGGGTGAATCGACGAAGAGACTGTCGTTCGTGCAACAGACGTCAACTTTGCCCGAAGCTTTTTCGGAAAGATGAAAGAGCAAATCATAATCGTGGTCGTGTTCGGCGCGCAAATGGTCGGCGACAATCCAATACTCCGGCGCGGCAAAAAGTATTTTGCGCTCGTGCACGGCATCGTATTCGCGACTGCGCGCTATGCCGTGCAAATAATCAAAATCATCGCGGCTCACGAACGCTTTTAATTCACGCTCCGGCTCCGCGCCGGCAATCCAATATTTGCCTTTCTTGGGTTTGAAAACATATTTCGTTTGGTTCAGACCATCCACGAGAACCGTGTTGTGATAACCCGTGCCGCGAAACCGCGCGCGCCAGTTGATCGCGCCAGATTCATCGTAAGTATAACGCGCCGGATCAACGATCAAAGATTGCCCGTATGCCGCCATTTCAAAACTCAGCAAATCGAGATGGCCGTGATTGCCCTGTCCAAGCGGGCCGCAGTCGAAAATAAGATAGCGTTCATCTGCATAGTACTCTTTTTCGCCCCAACCGCTACGGAGAATGTAGTAGCCGCCCGCGTTGAAGGCTTTGGAACGGGAGGCCGGCGCTTTGCCTTTCTGTCCCTTCGTCGCGACATAGAGCATTTCCTCATCGCCATACAACTCGTAACCTTGCTCCAACAAATAACGAAAATCTCCGGTGTCGCCGTCGCTGAGCGCGGGGATGCACCCGTCCGGCTTGTGGCAATACTTGGTGAACTCCAACGCTTGACGAATCAACTCATCCGTGCCGGCTGGCATCGCGATGTTGTTGAGATGCGCCAAGCGCCGCACGCCGAGATAGTTGCGCAGGACGATGTGGTGATAATCGGTCGATTGCTCGCACTGTACGCCGTCTGGGAGCAAATCTTCCTGCATATTTTTGAATAACTCGCGTTTGGAAAACTCCAGCCATTCGTCGGAGCTTTGCATCTCCGGAAAAACCACGGCGGCAAGAAAAATGGCATAAAGCTCCAGTGTACGATGATTGCGCCGTGCTGTGAGATTGTTGCGTAGATGATTAACTTGTCGATGAATCGACTCCAAAAATTTAAGATAGAATGACGGAAACAAAATTGGCTTCGGACTCATCGTTACAAAATAATAATGCGCGAAAATCCAATTTTGCACCCGCCGTCCGGTGACGTCGCTCGAAAGAAAACTCGGTTCGACGGAATTGATCCACGACGAAGTCAGCTCCACCCATTTGCCGATGTAACGGCGATCCTGCGTCTCCTGATAATAAACACCGAGTCCAACGGCGTAATAAAACTTGTGCAGAAGAATCAGCCATTCTTCATCGCGGCTCGGATTGGTTTTCCAATCGAAGTTCGGCGGCAACTGATAAATCTCGTGGTTGAATTCGAAACGATTTTCGAGAATGGCATTGATCTTCCGGCGCTCGGTTTCGATCACATCGACAACCGGAAAATATTGAACCAGTTCACGGTTACAAAAATAGGAATAAATTTTCTCTGCAGCCCAGTCAGCATACGGGGCTCGCAAAAAGGTATTCTGGGGTTCTGTCATTGGTTGTAACCGCATAACCGCGCTCAAATGGTTGACACCATACTCGACAAAAATAAGGCTTTTAATTCGGCCGTATTTTTTGTTGAGTCGAAAATCTCGTAAATTCGCACCCGCGCCTTTGTGCCTAATTTTTGCCGCAGCGCCGCATTGGACAATAATTTTTCCAAAGCATTGGCGAGCGCCGTTGTATCTTTTTGTGGAACGAGTAAACCATTGATTCCATCCGTCACTAATTCCGGAATGCCGGAAATGGTGGTGGAAACTACCGGCAGGCCGGTTGCCATCGCTTCGGCTAAAACATTTGGGATGCCGTCGCGGTCGCCGTCGTCGGCAACGCGGCAGGGCAACGCGAAAATCGTGCTTTGCTGGTAAAGCGCGCACAACTCTTGATGCGTCATTTCGCACTGCATGGAAACGCAAGCTTCAAGCTGCAAGGTTGCGATCATTTGCTGGAGGCGATCCCAATGATCACCTTTTTCGCCGACGAGACGGCAATGAAAGTCGTAGCCTTTGTTTTTTAAAATGGCGCACGCCAGCACCAAATCGACAAATCCTTTTTTCTCCACAAAGCGACCCACCGAGAGAATCAATGGCTTATTTTGCACCGGCGTTTTTGTAGGCGCGAACAACGCGGTATTCAAGCCGTGATAAATCGTATGAATCGGCGTGCCGTGGCGCGAAATGGTTTCCAGATAATTTTTATTTGCACCGGTACACGTGGTGACAAATTTGGCGCGATTTATCTTCACCGGCAACAAATCACCGGGATTGAGCTTGGGCTGATAAATATCCTTCGCGTGCGCCGTGAAGCTGAAGGGGACGCCAGCAAGCTGACTGGCAAACATGGCGATGTTCGTCGCGCCGTGGCAAAAGTGCGCGTGCAAATGGCGAATGCGCTTTGCGTTGATGACTTCCAGCGCGATGAAACCCGCCTGCAAAAATTCTTTGATAAAAACTTTTTTTGGTTGCCAAATCGCGCCCGAGCGATATTTAAAACACATCTTGAAAACTTCCCACAAGGTTTTGCCGTATGCGGCAGGCCGCGATTTGACAAGCTGCGCGTGCGCTTGGAAAAATTTCGGCAGAGTGTTCCACAACCACGCAAGAAAATTATTTTCCGTCAACGAGATCACGGCGGGAAGATAAGTCACCGGCGCTTGAATCTGGCTGACCACGTCGTGGCTTTTCTTTTCCTCTTCTTTTTTAACCGAAAAAATGCGCAACCGCAGTCCAAGTTTTTCGAGCAGGTAAATCTCGTTGGTGATAAAAACTTCGGAGAGCCGAGGATAACCTTTTAAAATGTAGCCGATTTCGGGGTCGGTGGGTCCGAGGTTGCGAGGTCCGAAGTCGTCGGCTGGTCGTTGTTGATTCGCGATACGAGATGCCGGTTGCAGCGAGTCAGTGATTGTCCGTGAGGTGTTCATGCGAGTAAAAGCGTTTTCATATTTTGAATGTTGCTCTGCAAACTAAAGGTGTTTGCCACTTTTTGGCGCGCGGCTTTTCTCAGTTGATTAGCCAAAGCAGAATCACCGAGAATTTGTTTGATGGCCTTTGCCAACTGCGCGGCGTTTTTCTCGTCAACCAGCAGGCCGGTTTGGCCATGCTCAATCGCTTCGGGAATGCCGGAGATGCGGCTGGCGATCACCGGCACTTCCATCGCCATTGCTTCCAAGATCACGTTCGGGATGCCGTCGCGGTCTCCATTTTCGGCGACAAAAGAGGGCATGACGAAAACCGACGCTGTTTGATAAAGCCCCAAAACTTGCGCGTGCGTCAAAGCGCCGCGCAGGCTAACAAAATTTTGCAAATATAGGTGATGAATTTTTTCTTGCAGCGCTTCACGTTGCGGGCCGTCACCGACGATCTCGCAACTAAAGTTGAAATCTTCATCGCGGAGCAACGCGCAAGCCTCCAATAAAACCGGAAAACCTTTTTTCTCCGTTAAGCGCCCGACGGCTAATATCAACGGCTTTTCACTTTTCGACGCAGAGGCCGAAATAAACTTTTGTACATTGAGGCCGTGATACAAGCGGTGAATCGGCGTGCCGTTCAACGAAATTTGTTGCAAGTAACTGCGATTGAACTCCGTACACGTCACCACGAAACGCGCGTGATAAATTTTCTTCTGCAGCCAGCTTTGCGAATAACAATAAATATCTTTCGCGTGCGCAGTGAAACTGTACGGCTGATCCAGCAGTCGCCAAATCCAATAGGCCATCGTCGTCGGGTCGTGCGCAAAGTGCGCGTGCAGCCGGTCGATGCGAGCGTTTTGCAATTCACGGCAGAGCCACAGCCAGCGCCAAAAGCTTTGCAGTATGTTGAAATGGCGCTCCTTTTTTCCGGTGAGCAAAAAATGTGATACGACGCGAAGAAAACGAAATGGCCTTTGCATAAACAAAAATAAAATGGCGCGCAATGTGGCGATGACGAGCCCCCAATTTATTTTTACCGGAACATAAACGACCGGCGACTTGATCCGCGCGACTTCGTGTTGTGCCTTCGCATCGCCGCTTTTGAGCGGGAAAATGATCAGTCGCAACCCTTGCCGCTCCAGCTCGATAATCTCATGCAAAATGAACGTCTCGGAGAGGCGCGGGAAGCCGCTGAGGAGATAGGCGATTGTTTCTTGCCGTGCTTGGCGATTCATTGTATCGTCGTGATGTACAAAGGTGAATTAAAGAATCAAAAGGATTCATGTCTGACAAATGACAAAGCAGCCACCGGATATAAAATTTTTCTTACATCAACGCCGCTCGCGTGAGTTGCTCGACGGTTTGCAAACCGTTGAGGTTGATCTTGGTTTCAAGGCCGGCGAGCATTTGATTCTGCTTCGCGGTTTTTTCAATCGCGCGTTGCATGGTCAGCGGCGTCAGTTCGTCCGGATGAATCATGTTAACAACACCAAGCGCGGCCAGACGTTTCGCGCGAATGTATTGCTCTTTGACCGGCTTGACGCGCGGAATAATAACGGCTTTTTTGCGATACGCCAAAACTTCACACGTTGAATTATAGCCGCCCATCGAAACCACCACGTCGGCGGCGACCAGCATGTTTTCGATCGTGTCGGAAAATTCCGTGCAACGCAGCGGCAAATCGTTGTTGCACCAATCTGCAACTTGCTCGCGTTGCGCTTTCGGCATCTCGGGGCCGGTAATGAGCAGGCTGTCGAGGTGATGTGGCTGATGGCCGGCGAAGCGGGCGGCTTCAACATACGTTTTCATGATTGGAAATCCATCACCACCGCCGCCAGCCATCACCACAGAGAACACGCCGCCGTTCAGTCCCAACTCGGTCCGGATTTGCAGGCGATCCGTGCCGACTTGCGGCTTGACCAGATAGCCGGTAAAGTTGACTTTCTCAGCCATGAACGCGGGCATTTGATATTCTTTCACCGCATCGAAAACAATCGGATCGCCGAAAATCCATACGCCGTCATAATAATTTTGAATCACATCGTAATATCGATTCTTCTCCCAAACTGGAATCGTCATTTCCGGCTCATCGAGAATATCGCGCAAGCCTAAAATCACCCGGGTGGCGGGCAAATGTTTCTTAATCCAATTCAACGCGCCGAAAAATTCTTTTTTGATGCCAACGGGTTTTTTATCCACGATCACGAGATTCGGCCTGAAATTTCTCACGGCGGAGAGAATGAGATCGGCGCGAATCGGGATCAACTCATGCAAACCCATGTTCCAATATTTGGCGCTAAAGCTTTCGCTGGCGTCCCGCGTCAGGCACGGCAATTTGACATAATCGACGCGCTCCGGCATCTGCAAAGAATGGATGATGGGCGAGCCGGTGATGATCAAAATTGCCACGTTCGGACTGGTTTTGGTGAGATGCTCGCATATCGCTAACGTGCGGC